>JBATTI010000657.1:0-7213 GCA_049670445.1 Albidovulum sp.
GAGCGGATGACAACCTTTCCGATCTGGCCACCTTTGGCAATAATGACCGAGATTTGGGCCGATGGTGATATTGGCCCGGCCCGCCAGGCGGTATTCGCACGGGCAAACGGGCCGAAAACCGCAATTCTGGGCCGCTCTGGCGACCGGGCGGGGGCCGCGGCATTCGTGGCGATCCATGAGGGCACGGCGATGGTGCACGCGCTTCATGTCACCCCCAACCTGCGCCGCAAGGGGCTGGCCCGCAATATGATGCGCGCCGCTGCATGCTGGGCGGCTGACCATCACGCCAAGCGCTTGGCTTTGGCGGTAACCAGTGCCAATGTAGCGGCCAACGGCCTTTACCAGTCCTTGGGTATGAACATTGATGCCCAGTATCATTACCGGATGAAATGACGCGTAGTTTTGCACCCCTGCGGCTGAACCGATCATTGCGTTATGGCGCGATAGCATTTGCATCTTTCATCGGTTCAGCCGCAATCGCAGCCTCGTTTCCGACCCTGCCCGAGGATGCCGAACAAACCGCCCATATCACCAGCGCGATTGGCACCCATGCCTTGCCAATCGCAGCCTGGCAAAACGGCAAAGTGCCGACACTGGCGCTGGTCGGACATATTGAACATCAGTCCTGGCGCCTGCCCGGCATGGGCGGCAGTACTTTTGAACAAATGCAGGCTCTGACGGCGCAATTGGCAGCCATGGGCTTTAAGACGATCTTTTCTTGTGACACACTCGCCTGCGGCGGCTTTGATTTTCGCTATGAAACCAAAGTCTTGTCAGAGCCAGAGATGCATGTCGATCTGGGGGATTTTCGGTTTCTATCCGCGATTCGTGGCGTCGGGGACAGTGCTGAATATGTCGGCCTTCTGGTCAGCCGCGCCGGAGAGACCGGTTTTGTCCAGCTAAACCAGATCCGGCCGCAGGCCGACACCACCATAGCCGCGGCACCTGCACCAACCGATACCGATGCCGAGGTCGCACCCCCCCCTCCCGCCACCGCCGCACCACCAAGCGGCACGCTGGCCGCGACGCTTGAAGCGGTCGGCAGCATCGCCCTGGATGATCTGAGCTTTGCATCCGGCGCATCCGAGCTTGAGGCAGGGGATTACGCCTCACTTGCAGCACTTGCCGAATTTCTCAAGGCCAACCCTGACCGCAAGATCATCGTCGTCGGCCATACCGATGCTTCCGGGTCGCTTGACGCCAATATCGCGCTGTCACGGCGGCGGGCACAGTCGGTTGTAGACCAGCTTATCGCGGATAACGGGGCAGATCCGGCACAAATCTCAGCCGATGGCGTGGGGTTTTTAAGCCCGCGCGCGACAAATCTGACCGATGAGGGACGCCACAAAAACCGAAGGGTCGAGGCAGTTCTTGCCTCGACCCTTTGATTCACCGCCTACATCACACATCTTACCAGGCGTCGGGGCCCTTATCGACAAAGGACTGCGCCAGAAAGTCGATGAAAGCGCGCACCTTGGGCTGGGTGAACCGGCCCGGAGGATAGACCGCATAGATGCCCAGCGTTTCGATCGGAAGGTCCGGAATCGCCTCTTGCACCAAGCCCTGCTTCATCGCATCGGCATAAAGGAAGGACGGCAGATAGGCGATACCAAGGCCCGAGATCGCGGCATTCAGCAGCGATTGCCCGTCATTGACCGTAAGCCAGCCCGCCGTGCGGACCTGACGCTTTTCACCCGAAGGTGCCGTGATCTTCCACACATTGCCCGAAGCCTGATTCGAGTAATGCAAAAGCTTATGTTCGTTCAGATCGTCGATCTTTTGCGGACGGCCATATTTTTCAAAATAGGCCGGTGAACCGATCATCCGCTTCGCCGTGTCGGTCAGCTTTCGGGCACGCAGCGTACTGTCCTCAAGCTCACCGACGCGGATGGCCATATCGAAGCCTTCCGAGATCAGTTCCACATAACGGTTGTTCAGAACCATATTCACCGTGATCTCGGGGTATTCGAGCAAGAAATCCCCCAAAATCGGTGAAAGCAGGTTCACGCCAAAATCTGTCGCCACCGAAATACGCAACAGACCCGAGGGCGCTGATTGCATAGAAGTGACCAAAGCATCTGCTTCGCCAGCGTCGTTCAAGACCCGCCGGGCGCGATCATAATACGCAAGCCCGATCTCTGTTGGGGAGACGCGTCGCGTTGTACGGTTCAAAAGGCGCGCCCCCAAGCGTGCCTCCAAAGCCGATACATGTTTAGAGACAGCGGATTTTGAAATCCCCATCTTCTTCGCGGCGTCCGTAAATCCCCCCTGATCTACGACAGTGGCGAAGGCCTCCATTTCTGTAAGTCGGTCCATTGTGCACCTTAGTTAGACATTGCCCGCCGTTGGTCGGTATCAACGCCAAATCAGGCAAGAATGCGGAAGGGGACGGTCAAGACTAGGGTAATGTGAAGAACCTATCATGGCGGCGTTGCCATGATCGTGTCTAAATCCTGAACAGCTTAACCAATAAAACCGCAGGGTATCAGGCAAAATGCGGCTTTATCCTAAACGGCTTGGCCCCGGCGCGGGCGCGGTACACATAAAGACGATCATCACGATCGTTCCCACCAGCGGGATAAGCTGGATCAATGCCCACCAGCCCGATCTGCCAATATCGTGCAAACGGCGCACCTGAACCGCCAGCGTCGGAAGGAACAAGACAAGCGGCAGCAGTGCTGAGGCAGTCCCGGCGCCCAAAATCCCCAGAAAAATCACTGCCAACAGATAGAACAACATGAAATACCAGAATACCGAGCGGCTCGCCCGGCCCGAAAACGTGGCGTATTTGCTGAAAACCGAAAGCACAGCCTCGCCAAAACCCATGGGTTGGGCCGGACCACGGTTCTGGCCACGGCTCTGGCCACGGTTCTGGCCACCGTTCTGGCCACGGTTTTTCCTGCGCCGTTCCCAGCCGGGTTTGGATGCGCGCCTGGCAGGCGTGGCAGATGCGATGATCAGATCGGTCCGCGCCATCGGCACCCAATCGGGCATCCCCCCGGTCCAGACCAGGGTATCGCCGTTCACCTCGCCCGCTTCCAGCATCCCGCGCAGGACGGTTTCATCAACCGGACCGGCCCGTTCGCTTCCAAGCGCATAGAACCACTGGATTTCGCCTGACATCTTTCACCTCATCGTTTCAGGCCCAATATAGGGTGCCCGACCGCCATCCGCCACAAGGTGCCCGCCGCCTAAAGCCGCGCGGCCAGTCTTGTGCCTTGATCTATGGCGCGCTTGGCATCAAGTTCGGCGGCAACATCCGCACCGCCGATGATGTGCAGCGGGATGCCGGTTTCGGCCAAAGCATCGGCCAGACGGCGTTCACTTACCTGACCCGCACATATGACCACCGTGTCAGCCGCGATCAGACGGGGGTTTTCATGCGCCGGACCAAAGCTGACCCTTAGCCCGCCCGCCTCGATCCCTTCGTAGTTGACGCCGCCCAAAATCTCGACCCCCTTTGCGTGAAGCGTCGCGCGGTGAATCCAGCCGGTCGTCTTGCCAAGGCCGCGCCCCGGCCGTTCCGGTTTGCGCTGCATCAAGGTGATCTGGCGCACGGATTTCGCGCTTGCACTTTCGGTCACGCCGCCACGGGCAAACTCGGGGTCGGCCACCCCCCATTCGTGGCGCCATTCTTGCGCATCAAGGGTCGGGCTTGGATGGGGCTGGGCCAGAAACTCGGCCACGTCAAAGCCGATACCACCCGCGCCGACAATCGCAACCTTGTCGCCCGCCGCCACATCGCCCGATAGGATATCAACGTAATTCGCCACCACAGTGCAGCCATTCGTTGGAATTTGCGGGTCGCGTGGCCGCACGCCGGTGGCCAGGACGGCTTCTTCAAACTCACCCAGCATGGCGGCATCGGCATGGGTGCCAAGCCGCAGGTTGATCCGGCTTTCGGCCAGCATGGTTTCAAACCAATCGATCAGCCCGTGAAATTCTTCCTTGCCCGGCACCTGACGCGCCAGATTAAGCTGGCCGCCGATCTGATTTGCCGCCTCAAACAGCGTGACCTCATGGCCGCGGGTATCAAGGGCCAAAGCCGCCGCCAGCCCGGCCGCCCCCGCACCGACAACCGCAATCTTCTTGGGCCGCGCGGCAGGTTCAAGCACCAAGGTCGTTTCATGACAGGCCCGCGGATTGACCAGACAGCTGGAGATTTTTCCGGCAAATGTATGATCCAGACAGGCTTGATTGCACGCAATGCACGGCGTGATCTGTGCAGCGCGGCCTTGGGATGCTTTTTTCACAAAATGCGGATCGGCCAGAAATGGCCGCGCCATGGAAACCATATCGGCGCAGCCCTCGGCCAGCACCGCTTCGGCCACATCGGGCGTATTGATGCGGTTTGAGGTGATGATCGGTATCGCCACCTGCCCCATCAGCTTTTTCGTCACCCAAGTGAAAGCGCGGCGCGGCACCGATGTGGCAATCGTCGGGATCCGCGCCTCGTGCCAGCCAATGCCGGTATTCAGGATCGAGGCCCCTGCCGCCTCAACCGCCTTGGCCAGCAACACGACCTCTTCCCAGGTCGAGCCATCGGGGATCAGATCAATCATCGAAAGCCGGTAAATCACGATGAAATCCGCGCCAACGGCTTCGCGCACCCGCCGGACCACCTCTACCGGCAGCCGCATGCGGTTCTCATATGACCCGCCCCAGCCGTCACGGCGTTTGTTGGTATGGGTGACCAGAAACTGATTGAGGAAATACCCCTCCGATCCCATCACCTCAACCCCGTCATATCCGGCGTCGCGGGCACGCGCAGCGGCTGTGGCGATATCGGCGATCTGTTTTTCAATGCCAGCTTCATCCAGCGTGCTGGGCGCAAAAGGCGATATTGGCGATTTGATCGCGGATGGGGCCACGCAATCGGCCCCGTAGGCATAGCGCCCGGCATGCAGGACCTGCATGGCAATAAGCCCGCCTGCATCATGAACGCGGTCGGTCACGATGCGGTGATTGGCAATGTCCTGATCATTGAAAAGACCCGCCGCACCGGGAAAAACCCCGCCTTCGCGGTTGGGCGCCATGCCACCGGTAACCATCAGGCCAACGCCGCCACGGGCGCGCTCGGCATAGAACTCCGCCAACCGGTTCCAATCCTGGGTTTCTTCCAGATTGGTATGCATCGACCCCATCAAGACGCGGTTGGGGAGTGTCACATGACCAAGGCTTAGTGGCGCCAGAAGATGCGGGTAAAGTGTCATTGCGAATTCCTCATTGCAGTCCAGTATAGCAGTCCTGTGCAGGATGCGCTGACCGGCTGGCCCTGTCACGCCGAACCATGCGTAATTCGCCTTTACTGACGTAAGGTCAGCTAGGAATCGCTGCCCCGGCAATGGCTGCGAAAGGCTTTCTTGAGCATATCAACCTCGGCCCGCAGCAACGCAATCTCGGCCAAACTATCCTCCGCAACGGCGGCACCTGTCAAAATGCTGAAATGGCCGAAAACCTCATCGCTTTGCAAATCACACAGCAAGAACACCTGAAGACCGTCGCAAAGAACGCGGGGCGGAATCGCCACGCTGACAGCCCAAGCACCGCCTTTTGCTGCTGCAATTTCAAGGTTTTCAAGCACCTCGCCAAGATGCGATATCGCGATTTGCGGCAGACCCGCGCCGGGCGGTTCTTGCAAGACCAGCCCTTGCCAGAAGCCCGCGTTTATCTTGCTTTCGATCAGCGAAAGTTTACGCATGCGCACCTCTTACAATTCGGCCCGTGGGCGGCGGCTGATGGTCAGATCGCGCAGGCTGATTTCATTCAGCCCCGGCGCATCACAGATGACATCCACCCAGATATGTTCGATCCGTCTTTCGACGATCTTCGCGTAAGCCAGATCAAATTCCACCATTTTGTCACCGCCATCGCCATTCAGCCCCAACACCAGCTGCTCGGTATTGGGCCCATGTTTGATGTTCAGCCGCACAAGTATCTGAAGCGGCCTTTCGGTTTCGACATTAAGGTTGACACAGATAAGATGGCGCAGCGTCAGCCCCTTGATCGCCGCTTGCGGCAGGTTGGCGGTGACCGACAGATAGCTGCCCGCAAAGCCAAAGACATCCATGCGCAAGCCAAACGCCGCAAGCTCTGCGGGGTGGGCATTGCGCATCTGGCGCAAGATGATTTCACCTTTGGGGCAGTCGTGGTGCAGCTCAACCTCATCATCGATCAAATAGGGGCTTGATACCCCGGCCGCGCCAAGGGGCGTTATCCGCCTTGACCAAAGCTGCGGACGCCAGGCCCAGTCTGTGTTGATTGGCCTGCGCATGACATCTGACCCGATCACCGGCAATTGCACGCGTTCTTCTGTCGCGATCAGCACCTGATCAATGGCCTTGCGCAGTTGCAAAGCATCGCCCCGCAAGCGCCTGACAGCGGCCAAAGTCATGCCCTTTGCGCGCAAGGCGGATCGCTGCCAATGAACCAGCCGCAAACGCTGCAACAGCCTGCCCAGCACTTGATTGCGCTTCCCGATCATACCGACAGATCATTACCCTTGTTTCGCGCCCGGGCGGGATTACCCCCGGAACCGCTTGTTCCAGCCAATAAAACACATTGGGCTTATCAACTTGTTTCCGCAAAGGTTAATTGACCCAAGTGACCCAAAGGCTAAGGCTTTTCGACTTTACCTTGAAGCATCATATGTCACCTGTCGCGTTGAAATCTTCGGTTTCGGGCTGCGCTGGGTGATTGCGGGGCAAAGGCGGAACGCTATGGGCATCAAGCACCGTTCACCTTGCGTAACCGTGCTACAAACTGTTCAATCAAGGCGCGTTTTCCGCCCGATGATATCGGTTTGTCGCGCAACCCCAGCACCGAAAGCGTCACGATCTGCCCCTTGGCGGTCGTCACCGCGCGCCAATAATCCGGCTCTACATTCTGGCCCGTCGTGGCGGCCGTGTCACGGGCATGGATATACATCACATTCCCGGCGGTCTCGATTTCGATGATCGAAACGCTGCTCGCCTGCCCCGACCGGCTTAGCGCCGCGCGCCCGACGGGTGAGGATAAAAACCGCCGCATCGCCGGAAGATTGTCCGCGAAAGCCGCCTCATCCGGCACCGCCCCCGAAATTGTCGCAGTCAAGATAGCCGGGCTTTGCGGCCGTTGCCCGCCAACCGTGCCCGATAAGGACGCACAACTGCCCAGCAAAACGAATGCCCGCGCCGCACTGACCCGGCTTGCCTTGGTGTCGATGCAATAGCCC
>JBATTI010000658.1:0-4107 GCA_049670445.1 Albidovulum sp.
CCATGTCACCATTCGCCCCCAAGGCGCGCCAGCCCTACAACGCGCCGCCCAGCCGGGCCTGCGCAGTGCAGCAGCACCTTTTTGATCTAGCGCGCAACCAACGCGCGGTAAGTCGCTTCAAAGCTGGCGTGAACCGCCCCGCCGTCAAAACGGCTTTCGGCACTGCGCGCCAAGGCCGCGCGGCCCTTGCCCTGCCGCAAGACCTGATCTTCGATCAGGCGGTTCAGCACATCGGCAATCCCGGCCGCATCCTCCACCGCACAAAGCGCACCCACGCTTTCATCGACCAGCTCTGACACCCCCCCGCAATCAGTTGCCACCACCGGCGCACCGGCGCGAAACGCCTCGACAATCGAAATCGGCAAGGCTTCCCAACGGGAGGTCAGCAGGTAAATGTCACAGGCATGCAGGTGCTGCGGCACCGTCTTGATCGGCCCCAAGAAGCGCATGTTTTGTGCCACCCCGCCCGCCTCGGCCCAGCCTTCCACCTCATCCGCCAGCGGCCCGCCGCCACCCACCACGAACAACGTATCAGGGTGGCGCGCCACGACCCGCTTTGCGACATCAATCATCACATCAATGCCCTTTTGCGGATCCAGCCGTGAGGCGCTGAAAATCAGCGCACCTTTGCCGCCGGGCAGATAATCTGCACGCAAAGCCGCCCCCTGGCTGGCACTTTCGTCCGGCAATGGCCGGATCCCCAGCCCAAGCACCTTTGCCCGCACCGCAGGCAGGCCTGCCGCAATCAGGGCGTTCAGCGATATCTTGCTGGGTGAAACCGTAAGATCCGTGCACCAGCGCGCCACTTTCGCGGCCCCCGCCACCCGGTTCGGGGCCGAGCCGTGGAAGGTCATCATCACCGGCACACCCAAGCCCAAAGTCGCCAGCCGCGCCACGATTGCGGGCGCGGTTTCATGGGCATGAACGATATCCGCGCCAACCCGCTGCACATAACGCCGCAAGGCCCAGGCCGATTTCACCAGCGCCACAACCCGGCTGATGCGGCCTTTCTTGCCAAAATCAGTGACCTGCCACATCGGCAATGGCAGATGATCATCGCAATGCGCATCGCATACGCTGGCGCCGGTTTCTCCGGCGAAGGTAATCTTGTGCCCGCGCCCGCGCAGCCAGACCGACAGGTCAATGACATGGGTCTGAATGCCGCCGGTCAGGGGGAAATCGGTGCAAAATTCAATGATATGCAAAGGTGTCTTACTATCGGTTTTCATTCTATCCGGCCGTCGCTTCATATCTGCCGATCTGTCTTCGCGGGTGCCAGATCAGCAGCGCTCAGCCATCCGGCGCATCAATGTCGCAGGTCCATTGTCCGCTGGCAAGCCGCGCGCGGGGGCCTTGTGCCTCAACTGCCCCGATAGGTCGAATAGCCGAAGGGCGACAGCAACAGCGGCACATGGTAATGCGCATCCGGGTCCGAAATGCCAAAACGGATCGGGATCTGATCGAGGAACCGCGGGCTTTCCGGGGCCACACCGCTTTCGTCCAGATAGTCGCCGGTGAAGAACACCAGCTCATAAATCCCGGTCGAGAATTTCCCCTTCGGCAAGATCGGGCTGTCGGTGCGACCATCGGCATTGGTGACCATTTCCACGATCTTTTCGTGGCTATTGCCCGACACCTTGTAAAGCGCGATGCGCATTCGTGCGGCCGGGCAGCCACGTGCCGTATCCAAAACATGCGTGGTCAGATATCCGTCAGCCATAGGCCTCTCCTTGCTCAATCGCTTTATAATGCCCGCATGGCGGCGGAATGACGATAACGCGATTTTCCGAAAAGTCTTTCAGGCTTTTGGATATAATCTAATGATCCACGACAAGGTAACACTACCCCAACATTCGACCGAAAGGGCCCTGCCCATGAACCGCTACCCTCGCAACATGTCAGGCTATGGCCAGACCCCGCCCGATGCGCAATGGCCGGCTGGCGCAAAAATCGCCCTCTCATTGGTGCTGAACTACGAAGAGGGCGGCGAAAACTGCACCTTGCACGGTGACGGCGGGTCAGAGGCGTTCTTGTCTGACATCCCCGGCGCCGCACCCTGGCCCGGCAAACGTCACTGGAATATGGAATCGGTCTATGAATATGGCGCGCGCGCCGGGTTCTGGCGGCTGCACCGGCTGTTTACCGGCATGGATATTCCGGTCACGATCTTTGGCGTGGCCTCAGCCCTAGCCCGGTCACCCGAACAGGTCGCGGCGATGAAATCCGCCGATTGGGAAATTGCGTCGCACGGCCTCAAATGGATCGAACATAAGGATATGTCCGAGGCCGAAGAACGCGCCCAGATCGCCGAAGCGGTCCGCCTTCACACCGAAGTCACCGGCGCGCGCCCCACCGGCTGGTATACCGGGCGCTGTTCGATCAACACCCTGCGCCTGACCGCCGAGGCGGGTTTTGACTGGATCTCCGACAGCTATGACGATGATCTGCCCCATTGGCACGAGGTCGGCGCGCGCGACCAGCTGGTCATCCCCTATACGCTGGAAGCCAATGATATGCGCTTTGCAACCGCGCCGGGCTATACCACCGGCGCGCAGTTCTACTCCTATCTGAAAGACGCCTTTGATACGCTTTATGCCGAGGGCGAAGCAGGTGCCGCCAAGATGATGAGCATCGGCCTGCATTGCCGCCTGATCGGTCGCCCCGGCAAGATCGCAGGTCTCAAGCGCTTTTTGGATTATGCCAGGGGCCACGACGGTGTGTGGTTCGCGCGCCGCATCGACATTGCCCGCCACTGGGCAAAGACCCACCCGCCGCAGCGGTCCGAACGCCCCAGCCAGATGGACCGGCCCACCTTCGTGGCCCATTACGGTGACGTCTTTGAACATTCGCCCTGGATCGCCGAACGCGCATGGGGGCTGGAACTTGGCCGCGCCCATGATACCGCCACCGGCCTGCACAACGCCCTTGCCCGGGTATTCAGATCCGCCAGCCGGGCGGAACGCCTTGGCGTTTTGACGGCGCACCCCGATCTTGCGGGCAAGCTTGCAGCGGCCAGGCGGCTGACGGCCGCATCAACCGCCGAACAGGTCGGCGCCGGACTTGATGCGCTGACCGATGCAGAACGCACGACCTTCGCCGAGCTGAACGAAGCCTATGTCAGCCGTCACGGCTTTCCCTTCATCATCGCGGTGCGCGACAACACCAAGGCTATGATCCTCAACGCCTTTCAATCCCGCCTTGCCCATGACAGCGAAACCGAATTCGCCGAGGCCTGCGCCCAGGTGGAACGTATCGCCGAATTGCGTCTCAAGGACATGTTGCCATGACCCGATACTACAGCCCCACAGGCGGTCTGCCCCCGCAAACCGCGCTGATGACCGGGCGCGCCGTCTTTAGCGAAAGCTATTGCGTCATCCCCAAGGGCTGCTTTTCCGATATCGTGACCAGCTTCTTGCCCGGCTGGGCAAAGACCCGCATGTGGCTGATCGCGCGGCCCATGTCGGGGTTTTCCGAAACCTTCAGCCAATATGTGATGGAAGTCTCGCCCGGCGGCGGATCGGACACACCCGAACCCGATACCGGTGCGCAATCCGTGATCTTCGTGACCGAAGGCGAAATCTGGCTTTCGCTTGATGGCCTTGAACATGAACTTGGCCCCGGCGGCTATGCCTATATCCCGCCCGGCTGCGATTGGCGGTTGCGCAACGGCACCGATCACCCGGTCCGCTTTCACTGGATCCGCAAGCTTTATGAACCCGCCCCCGGCATCGCGGCCCCGCAAGCTTTCATCACCTCCGATAGCGCCGTCAAACCAATCCCCATGCCCGACACGGGCGGGCGCTGGGCCACAACCCGTTTTACCGATCCCGAAGACCTTTCGCATGACATGCATGTCAATATTGTCACCTTCCAGCCCGGCGGTGTGATCCCGTTTGAGGAAACCCATGTGATGGAACACGGGCTTTACGTGCTTGAGGGCAAGGCGGTCTATAAGCTTAACCAAAACTGGGTAGAGGTTGAGGCAGGCGATTTCATGTGGCTGCGCGCCTATTGCCCGCAGGCGTGCTATGCCGCTGGCCCCGGCCCCTTCCGCTATTTGCTTTACAAAGACGTCAACCGCCACGCCAAGCTGCGCGGCCCCGGCGC
>JBATTI010000659.1:0-2226 GCA_049670445.1 Albidovulum sp.
TCGCCTTACCAGTCTAAGCCTGTCACTGCTTTTGTGCGCAACCGTCGCGGCTGCGGCGGAGACGGTTTTGGTCATGGTCGAGGAAAAAGGCTGCATCTGGTGCGCGCGCTGGAACAGCGAAATCGCCGATATTTACCCAAAGACAGATGAGGGTAAGGCCGCACCTTTGCGGCGACTGGATATTCACGCAGCCCAGCCCGATGATTTGACTTTCAGCCGCTCGCTGCATTTTACGCCAACCTTCGTCCTGATGATCGACGGGCAAGAAATGTCCCGGATCGAAGGCTACCCCGGAGAGGATTTTTTCTGGGGATTGCTCGCACAAATGCTATCAGACGCCCGCGTTGATGTATCTCGGTGAGATCGGTATACAGTCAGCAACCATTGGCTTCGACAGCCGAGGAATGTCAGAAGAAAGAGAACCACATGGGCCTACCCGTTTTTGACGTTAACATGTGCGCTGAAGACATGGACAAAATGGCCGCCAATGCCATGGAGGCGTCCAACTTTCTGAAGGCCATCAGCCATGAAGGCCGGTTGATGATCCTGTGCCATCTTGCGTCGGGCGAAAAGTCGGTGACCGAACTGGAAGACCTGCTTTCGGCGCGCCAGGCTGCGGTTTCCCAGCAATTGTCCCGCCTCAGACTGGAAGGGCTGGTCATACCGCGCCGCGACGGCAAGGCAATTTACTACAAATTGGCCGACGACCGCCCCAAGAAAATCATGGAAGTCGTCTACGACCTGTTTTGCCGCGAGAACTAGGCGCCGCCCGACAGGCTGTCGCGGAGGATTTGGGGAAAGGCAACGATGCCAGAGGTGATTTCTGAACCCATCCTTGTCGCCCTTGTCGGGCTTTTTGGCGGTGTGCTTCTTGGGCTGGCCGCACGGATGGGCCGGTTTTGCACTTTGGGCGCGATAGAAGACCTTTTCTACGGCGAGAACCCGCTTCGGTTGCGCATGTGGGGGATCGCGATCGGGGTCTCGGTGACCGCCACCTTCGGGCTTTCGGCGGCGGGGCTTTTGGATCTGAACCTAACGCTTTACCTGTCGCGCGGCTGGAACCCGCTCGCCAATGTCTTTGGCGGCCTTTTGTTTGGCTATGGCATGGCATTGGCGGGCAATTGTGGATACGGCGCTTTGGCGCGCGTGGGTGGCGGGGATCTGCGCTCGGTTCTGATCGTTCTGGTGATGGGGCTTTCGGCCTATGTGACATTGGGTGGGCCGCTATCGGCCTTGCGGATCTGGGCCTTCGGCGCGCCTGAACCTATGCTGCTTCCCCCGTCGATGGCGCATCTGATGGCGCGGTTCTTGGGGATATCGGCAGAGGCCTGCGGGATCGGGATCGGGATCGCCATTCTGGCGCTGACGCTGACAAACCGCGACCTGCGCCGCTCTGGCAGTCATGTATTTTGGGGCGCGGTTGTGGGCATCGCCATTGCGACCGGCTGGGCGGGGACATATTGGATCGCAAGCCGGGGGTTTGACGCAACGCCGGTCGTAAGCCACACCTTCTCGGCACCGATCGGCGAGACGATGCTTTATGTCATGACCTCCTCTGGCAATTCGATCAGCTTTGGCACCGGCTCTGTTGTCGGCGTGTTGATCGGGGCCTTTCTTGGCAGCCTTTACAAGGGCCATTTCCGCTGGGAGGCCTGCGACGACCCGCGAGAGTTGCGCCGTCAGATCTTGGGGGCCGCGTTCATGGGGATCGGGGCCGTGGTCGCGGTTGGCTGCAGTGTGGGGCAAGGCCTCTCGGCATTTTCGGTGCTGGCCTATAGCGCACCGCTGACGCTGCTTTGTATTCTGGGCGGTGCCGCAATTGGCCTGCGGCAATTGATACTGGGGTTTTCGCCGTCAGTGTGACGGCGGCGCAAGCCTTGCCCCAGCAAATGGGCTGGTCCGCCGCTTTTCTTAGCGGATGAGGAATGTCGATCTGCCCGCCAAGACGCGCCATGCATGCGGCGACAGGCCTGTTCGAGGGGCCGCTTGCCAAACGTTCAGGTCCCGTCGTAAAAGCCGCGCAGCAACTCAAGCGCCTCGGGCATCGCGTTGGCTTTCAGGTTTTGCCAGAAGGCTTCGGCGCCGATCTCGGCAAATCCCGGCATGCTGGCAAGATCCTGCGCGTCCACGTTTTTGAACCCCATCGACCATTCGGGAAACATGCGTTCGGCTTCGGTCCCGCTGCTGAGGGTGACAATCGTGTGGTGCCGACGGTCAGATGAAATC
>JBATTI010000660.1:0-2024 GCA_049670445.1 Albidovulum sp.
CGCGCGTCAATCTGACCCGCCCCATTGCTGCCGATACCATTGCCGCACGCCGTCAGCCCAAGGGCCGCGCCGCCCATCATAATCACATTTCTTCGAGAAACCTGTGTCATGCTCTTACCCACCAAGGATTGTTATCTGCCAGCCTATCGCGCCAGCCTGACACCACTTATAGTCTGAATAGCGGTGGCTGTCATCACCATGTCGTCTAACAATCGTGCCAAAGTGATATGAGCGATAAGCCGAGAGAGGGTCAGCCTTTCAGGGCCTCGGCCACTTCCGGGGCGAAATAGGTCAAGATGCCGTCACAACCGGCGCGCCGGAAGGCCAAAAGGCTTTCTATGATCACATCATTGCTGACCCAACCCTGAAGGATAGCGCCCTTCAACATCGCATATTCGCCGCTGACCTGATAGGCGAAGGTGGGCACCCCGAAGGTCTCTTTCACGTCCCGGCAGATATCTAGATAGGGCATTCCGGGTTTGACCATCACCATGTCAGCGCCTTCTTGAAGATCGCGCGCCACCATCCGCAGTGCTTCATCGCGGTTACCGGGGTCGAGCTGATAGGTCTTCTTGTCGCCCTTCAGCGCGCCCGACGCCCCGACCGCGTCGCGAAACGGCCCGTAGAATGCCGACGCATATTTTGCGGCATAGCTCAGGATTGCGACGTCTTTACGGCCCGCCTTCTCCAGCGCCACGCGCATGGCGCCGACGCGGCCGTCCATCATATCCGAAGGTCCAAGAATGTCCGCACCCGCATCCGCCTGCGCCAAAGCCATGCGCACCAGGGCGTCGACCGTCTCGTCGTTCAATATGACCCCGTCTTCCACCAAACCGTCATGGCCGTTGATGTTATAAGGATCAAGTGCCACATCGGTCATCACGGCTATATCGGGAACCGCGGCCTTGATTGCCCTGATCGCACGGTTTGACAGATTTTCGGGGTTCCAGGCCTCGCGGCAATCGGCGGTTTTGAGCGTGGGATCCGTGTAGGGAAACAGGCAGATGGCCGGAATGCCCAATCCTGCTGCCCGCTCGGCCGCGCGCACGGCGCCATCAACGGTCAAGCGATGAACACCCGGCATTGACGCAACCTCGGTATCTGCACCAGCGACGTCCGTCACAAACAACGGCCAGATCAGATCCGACGCACTTAGCCGGTTTTCACAGACAAGATTGCGCAGGGATTTGGTGCGGCGCAAACGGCGCGGACGGGCGGCGGGAAACGACGGGATACTGGGTTGCGACATGGTTCGGCGGTCCTTTGGTGTCATGGCCCGCAAAGATCAGGTCTTAAACGGCTATCTGTTGTTAAAACATCGCGGCTACTATGGGCAAGTTATCTCAAGGGTGGAAACCATCGCGACGGACAGATAGCATCGGCCATCCGCCGCTTATTCCAGCTGCCGACCGGAGATTTCACGTGTCACTTACCAAACTTGTTCTTGAACTCATTGATCTGCGGTCTTTTTCGAATCTTTGGTATTGGATCGCACTCGCGGTGACCTGGTCAACCGCATCCCATTGGATTTTGGGCGTGCCTTACGACATGGTGTTGCGGGCGCGGCGGCACGGCGATGCGGCAATGGCCGACCTGCAAGACATGGTCCGTATCCATGTCAATCGGATCTTGTTCATCGTGCACGAGGCAGGCTTGTTGCTGCTGGCATTGGTTTGCTGCGGATTGACCATGCTTGGTCTGTTGGGCTTTTGGTATCAGGTGGAATTCTGCCAGGCGGTATTTTTGTTGTTTGCCCCTTTGACGATCATCGCGGCGCTCAGCGTACGGACCGCCCACAAGATCAAGGATCATGGCGATATGGGAGAGGATCTTTGCCGGATGCTTAGCCGCCACCGGATTGTCGTTCAGGTCATCGGGATGATTTCGATCGTGGTGACAGCGATGTGGGGAATGTTGCAGAATTTTAACATCTCTCCCCTTGGTTAGGTGCCACGGCAGGTTGACACGGGCGTCAGGCCGGGTAGGTCAAACCTATGACAAAGCCCGAAAACATCACCCTATCA
>JBATTI010000661.1:0-8615 GCA_049670445.1 Albidovulum sp.
AAAATAAGCCGTCTCAAATATATCGTGCGGCTTCAATGCCTGAGCGTTTGAAATGTGTCAAGAATGTGTCAGGCCGCCACATTTCCGCCATAATTCAAAAGCCCCTCAGGCCAAAGCGACGCCACCGATGGCAGCGCAACTCAAGAGAGTCCATCGTTGATGAAATAGCTACAATGCGCAGATAATTTCGCCTAACAGCTATAAACCGGGCAAACTGCGAAACAATAACGGTACTCAAAGCGAAGCAAGCAAGGGTGGCGCTGCCATATTACCCACAGCATGGAAACGCACTGTTAGTGCAACCGCAGCAAAGCCACGATCAAACCGGCTCCAAAAGCCCCCGGCCTTGCAACAATGGCGCCACTCCGGGCAATCTGCCGCGAAATGCGCAATAAAGCGCCTCGGCGTCTTGCGACCCTCCGGCGGACAGGATGTAACGCTCCAGCCGCGCGGCGATGTCGGGGTTGAAAGGATCGCCCGCCTCGGTGAAGGCCGCGAAAGCATCGGCATCCATCACCTCGGACCACATGTAGCTGTAATATCCCGAGGAATAGCCGTCGCCCGAGAAGATGTGATTGAAATGCGGGGTCGCGTGGCGCATGCGAATGGCGCGCGGCATGCCAAGACCGTCCAGCACCTCGGCTTGCTTTGCCATCGGATCGGCGGGTGCGGCCCCTTCGTGGAAGGCCAGATCGACAAGCGCCGAGGCGACATATTCCACCGTCGCAAAGCCCTGATCGAAGTTTTGCGCAGCCAGCAGCCGATCAAGCAGGGCTTTGGGCATCGCGTCACCGGTCGTCACATGGCGGGCGTGACGTTCCAACACCTGCGGCACTTCAAGCCAATGTTCAAACAGCTGGCTTGGCAGTTCGACAAAGTCGCGCGCCACCGATGTGCCGGAAATGAAAGGATAGGTCACATTCGACAGCATCCCATGCAGCGCATGGCCGAATTCGTGAAACAGCGTGCGCGCATCATCGTAGGACAAAAGCGCAGGCTTGCCCTTGGCTGGTTTCGCGAAATTACAGATATTGACGATGATCGGGCGGGTATCGCCACCAAGCTTGCGCTGGCCGCGAAAGGCCGACATCCACGCACCAGAGCGTTTGGACGCCCGCGCATAATAATCACCGATAAACACCGCCACATGCTTGCCCTTGCGCGTCACCTCCCAGGCACGCGCATCGGCGTGATAAAGCGGCACGTCAAGCAAGCGGAACTCCAGCCCGAACAGCCGGTTCGCACAATCGAAGGCCGCCGCAATCATCGCCTCCAGCCCCAGATAGGGTTTCAAGACCGCCTCATCCAAATCATGCTCGGCCAGCCGCCGTTTTTGCGCGTAATAGCGCCAATCCCATGGCTCCAGATCGCCGTTGATGCCGTCGTCGTGCATCATCGCGGCCAGAACCGCGGCATCCGCCTCGGCCTTGGCGCGTGCGGGTGCCCAGACTTGCATCAGCAAATCGCGCACCCGCGCCGGGGTCTTGGCCATTTCCGGCTCTAACTTATAGGCCGCAAAACTGGCGTAACCCAAAAGCCGGGCGCGTTCTTCGCGCAAGGCCAGAATTTTGGCGGCATTGGCGCGGTTGTCGCTGGCCCCGCCATTTTCGCCGCGCGCCACCCACGCGCGGTAGGCCGCTTCGCGTAGATCGCGGCGCGGCGACAATTCCAAAAACGGCACGATAAGTGAGCGGCTAAGGGTAAGCACATGGCCATCCTCCCCACGCTCTTCGGCTGCAGCCCGGGCCGTGGCCACAACGAATTCCGGCAGCCCTTCCAGATCGGCCTTTGTCAGCGGCATGACCCAATCACGTTCATCCGTCAGTACGTTTTGGCTAAACGCGGTTGAAAGCACCGCAAGCTCTGCCTTGACCTCGGTCATCCGCCCCCGCGCCGCGCCATCAAGCGCGGCCCCGGCGCGCACGAACATCTGCCGGTACAGCAACAACACCCGCTGCTGTTCAAGGGTCAGCCCAAGGGTTTCGCGTCGGTCCCACAAATCATTGATCCGCGCAAAAAGCCCCGCATTCATCGTAACTTCCGATGAAAACGCCGCCATTTTCGGGGCCAGATCGCGTTCAAGCGCTTGCCGTGCGGGCGTCGTGTCCGAGCCTGCGAGGTTGTAAAAAACCGATGCCACCCGATCGAGGCTGTCTTCGGCAAGCTCTAACGCCTCGATCACATTGACGAAGGTCGGTGTATCTGACGCGGCGCCGATTTGCGCGATCCGCGCGCGCGCCTCGGCCAAAGCCGCGTCAAAGGCTGGCGCGAAATCATCATCCTTGATCGCGGCGAAGGGCGGCAGGGCAAATTCGGCAGTCCAGGGGGTAAGCAGCGGATTGTTCATCGACAAATCTCCTTTGGTGCCACGCTACCGCGTTTCCACCCGATGATGAACCGGATTTCCGTAGTGATTTCAGAATTGCCGGGACCGCAAGCGCATCTCTATCCGCCGCAAGACAAGCGACAGCGTGATGGTCATGGTCAGATAGATCAGCGCCACAAGATTATAGGTTTCAAAATATCTGAAGTTCCCCGCCGCCGTGACTTTGCCCAGTTGTGTAATATCGGTCACGCCAAGCACGGACACGAGTGACGAATCCTTCACCATCGCCACAAAATCATTCGCATAAGGAGGCAAGATCGTGCGGAAAGCCTGCGGCAAAACGATCAGCCGAAACCGCATCCAACCGGTTAGGCCCAGCGCCTCTGCGGCCTCGATCTGACCACGGTCGATCGATTGCAGACCGGCGCGAAAAACCTCGGCCAGAAAGGCAGAATAAGCGATCATCAAGGCAATGATGGCGCGCCATAAAAGCGAGAAATCGCGGGTTCTTACCGGGGAAAGGCCAGCCTGCTCGGCCAGTGAATTCCACAAGGTTACAGCGGCCGGGGCCAAGGCAAAGGCCACGTAAAGCAGCAAGACCATGATCGGCACGCCGCGCACCACCTCTACATAGAACCGGGCGATCTGGCGCAAGACCAAAAACCGCGACAGCGATGCAAGGGCCAGCCCCAGCCCCAACAACGAGGCCAATGAAAAGGCGACCAGAGTGACAAAGACCGTGGTGCTGACGCCCTTGCCCAGCTTGCCGATGGCTTCTGACAATATCGGGTCTTCAAAGACCAGATAGAACATCCACAGGCCAAGGCCGATCACAACGATAAGCCAATAGGGGAAATCGGGTTTGTCTTGTGAAGACGGGGTCATGGGCGGCTGGCCCCGGCAATCATACCGGGGCCTTCAGACATGAAGCTCATTCGCCAAGCTTGTAGTCAAGGAACCACTTTTGGTTCAGTGCCGCAAATGTGCCGTCGGCCTGCAGATCGGCGATCGCGGCATTGATCGGGGCCACAAGATCGGAGCCTTTTGGGAAGATAAAGCCAAAATCCTCAGACCCCATCGGATCTCCGATGATCTTGAGCGCCCCGCCCGAGGCTGCCGCATAGCCGTGGCCTGCCGTGCTGTCGGTCAATACCAGATCGACATCGCCGGATTTCAGCGCCTCAACCCCGGCCCCGAAAGTTTCAAACAGTTTGATGCGCGGGTTGGCCTCATCCCCGTCAAGCACCTCATAGACACCGACATAGAAGGGCGTGGTACCGGGCTGCGCGGCCATCAGCAGATCGGCATTGGCGGCAAAAGTTGGTGCATCGACAAAGCGATCTTCATCGCCGCGCACCAGCATCAGCATTTCGGATCGCATATAAGCGTCTGAAAAATCCACTTTTTCCTTGCGGTCATCGCGAATGGTGATGCCGGTCATGCCAAGGTCAAACTGGTTTTCCGACACCGCCGGGATCATCGCATCCCAGCTGGTATTTTCATACACGACCGTGATGTTCAAACGCTTGGCAATCTCGGCCATCGCGTCATATTCCCACCCGACCGCCGCCCCCGAGGAATCAAGGAACTGCAGCGGCGGATAGGCATTTTCGGTCACAACAACAACCTCACGACCGCCAAGGTCGGGGGTTTCGGCAAGGGCGTGGCCTGCAAATATTGCAAGCACACCGGCAACGGCTGCGGTAAGTTTCATCTTCCAACTCCTATCAACAACATCCCAGATCCAAGGCTATGCCCCCGCAATGCTGCTGTCCAGCAAAGCTGCATCCGCCCCACATAGTTTGCAATCCGCCCGGCGCGCCGCCTTCAGCTTGCGGCTTTCGCCCCAAAGCCCGTCATAGATCAGCAAGGATCCGGTCAGCGTGGCCCCAGCCCCGGTCAGATATTTCACCGCCTCAAGCGCCATCATCGCCCCCATGACCCCCGGCAAGGGGGCAATCACCCCCGCCTCGGCACAAGAGGGGGCAAGGCTTGCCTCTGGCCGCTGGGGAAAAACACAAGCATAACAGGGGCCGCCCCGGGCCGGATCAAACACCCCGATCTGACCTTCCCATTGGGTGATGGCTGCTGAAACCAGCGGCTTTTGGGCGGCCACGGCGGCTTCATTCACCAGATAGCGGGTATCGAAATTATCGGACCCGTCAAGGATCAGATCATATCCGCCAAACAGCGCCTGCGCACGGGCAGGGTCAAGGCGTTCGTGGTAAGTTTGCACTGAAATGAACGGGTTGAGGGCCAGCATTGACGCTTTGGCTGAAGCCACCTTGGGCTGCCCGATCCGCGCGTCGGTATGAATGATCTGCCGCTGAAGGTTCGAATTTGACACATCGTCATCATCGATAACGCCAATGGTGCCCACCCCGGCCGCGGCCAGATACAACAGCGCGGGTGAACCAAGCCCGCCCGCCCCAACCACCAGAACCCGCGCGGCCTTCAGCTTCTTTTGCCCGGTTCCGCCAATTTCGCGCAAGACGATATGGCGGGCGTAACGCTCCAACTCGCTGTCCGAAAAGGCGCCCGATGCCTGGACAACCGACGGTGCGGCGTGCTTTCGCAGACGGTTCAGCCCGGCCCGGTAGGCCAGCACCCCCGCCCCGCCCAGTCCCAGCGCGCCCCAGGATCGCCAATCCCCCCCCAACGCCTGGGCCAGGGAATGATCTTGCGGCAAGATCAGATGCGCCAGAAACACCGCCCCCCAAAGCAATGCGACCATCAGTATCATGACCCGTCCGGGCAGGCGCAAGACCAGCCCGATCACCAGCAATGCTGCAAGGATGGCCCAGATCATCATTGCCGCCCGGTCGATCCAAAGCCGCCAGCACCGCGTGCCGTATCCGAAAGCGCGCCCGCCTCGGCGAAATCCGCTTGCACAACCGGGGTGACGATCACCTGCGCGATCCGCTCGCCATGCTGCACCACGAAGGGCGCATCCCCAAGGTTGATCAACAACACCCCCAAGGGCCCGCGATAATCGCTGTCTATGGTGCCCGGCGCATTGGCCAAGGACAAGCCGTGCTTCAACGCCAGCCCCGAACGCGGGCGGATCTGCATCTCAAACCCCAAAGGGATCTCTACCCGGAGGCCCGTCGGCACCAGCGTGCGCTGCATCGGCAAAAGCGACAGGCCGGTTTCGCGGTCATCCGGCGCCAGATTGGCACGCACATCCGCCCCCGCAGCCCCCGCCGTTTCATAGGCAGGCAGCGGTACCGCAAGATCCGCCCAATCTTCGCGCATAACCCGGATCATCGGCTTCATGGCTATTCGCCCGCGTCCAAAGCGGCCGCGATGCGCGCCGCCAGCCGCCGCGCCACCTCGTCCTTTGGCAAGCGCGGCCATTCCTCGGCCCCTTCTTGTGAAATCAGCGTCACGGCATTTTCCGTGCCGCCCATGATCCCGGTCGCGGGGCGCACATCATTGGCCACGATCCAATCGCACCCTTTGCGCAAACGCTTGGCGCTGGCATGGTCCACCACATCATCGGTTTCCGCCGCAAAGCCAACCACCAGCGCCGGGCGGCCTTTCTTCAGCCTTGAGACCTCGGCAAGAATATCGGGGTTCTCGATGAGGTTCAGCGCCGGGGCCTTGCCAGACCCGTCCTTTTTCATCTTGGCGTCACTTGCAACATCCACCCGCCAATCGGCCACGGCGGCGGCGAAGATCGCCACATCGGCAGGCAGGGCCGCATGAACCGCCGCCTGCATCTGGCGCGCCGTATCAACCTGCACAACCTCTACCCCACCCGGTGCGGGCACGGTGGCAGGGCCGGTAACGAAAGTCACATTTGCCCCCAGATCACGCAAGGCGCGCGCAAGGGCGGTTCCTTGGGTGCCCGAAGATCGGTTGGCGATGTAGCGCACCGGATCAATCGGTTCATGGGTCGGGCCTGAGGTGACAATGATATGACGCCCCGCCAAGGGGCCATCCCCCATCATCGCCTCAATACCTGCGACAATCTCCAAGGGTTCGGCCATCCGCCCCGGCCCGAATTCGCCGCAGGCCATGTCGCCCTCATTCGGGCCGACAAAGCGCACATCATCGGCGCGCAGGGTGGCGATATTGCGTTGGGTTGCCCGGTGCAGCCACATCCGCACGTTCATTGCCGGTGCGACCAGCACCTTTTTGTCGGTGGCCAAAAGCAAGGTTGATGCCAGATCATCCGCCTGCCCGCCCGCCATCTTGGCCATCAGATCGGCCGTGGCCGGGGCCACCACCACCAGATCGGCGGCGCGTGACAATTCGATATGGCCCATCTCGGCCTCATCCGTCAGATCGAACAGATGCCGGTAACATTTCGCACCCGCCAATGCCGATACCGAAAGCGGGGTGACAAACTCTTCCCCCGCGCGGGTCAGAACCGGGGTGACACTGGCGCCGCGTTCTTTCAGGCGGCGGATGAGATCAAGCGATTTATAGGCGGCAATGCCGCCGCCGATGATCAAAAGTATGCGTTTGCCTGACAGCATGCGGCCCCCTTTGGCTTTGCCACAGGATTAGGGATGCAGACAGGGGATGACAAGCGCGCGCATAAATCAAGTTCGGTGATGATCAATCCAAGGAATTCGAATTTGCTCGCATGGTGCTTGCACGCTAGCCTTGGGCAAAGAACGAAAAAAGGCCGGTTTCATGACCTATGACCTCGCGATTGGCGACAGAACCTATTCAAGCTGGTCGCTGCGCGGCTGGCTCCTGTTTGAAAAGTTCGGGCTTGCCGTCAGGGTGCATACCGGGCGGCTTTATACCGCCGATTTTGATCGGCTCCTGGCCGAATTCGCCCCCGCCCGGCTGGTGCCGGCCATGCGCACGCCCGAAGGCCAGGTGATCGGCGAAACCCTTGCCATGGCCGAGACATTGGCCGAACGCCATCCTGACGCCGGGATCTGGCCCATTGACGCCGAGGCGCGCGCCATGGCGCGCTGGCTGGCCGCAGAGATGCATGCAGGCTTTGCCAGCCTGCGCGGCGATTGCGCAATGAACCTCGCCAAAAGCTATGTCGATGCCACCCCGCGCCCCGAAGTTCTGGCCGACATCGCCCGGATCGAAGATCTGTGGGCCATGGCCCGCAAGCGCTTCGGCAGTGATGCGCCTTGGCTTTTCGGCGCCTATTCGGCGGCGGATGCCTTCTTTGCGCCGGTGGCCGCAAGGATTGCGGGATATAATCTGCCGGTCGGTGCGGCGGCGGCGCGTTATGTTGCAGCCCATCTGGCCGACCCGGCCTTCCGGCGTTGGCGGGCGATGGGCTGGGCGCAGCATTATGAGCAGGAAAACTACCGCAAACCCTATGCCGAGCGGCCATGGCCCGGCCCCGCCCCCATGAAAGCCAAAGCGGCTGCTGGCCCCTCGGTCAATGCCGCTTGTCCCTATTCGGGCAAACCGGTCAGCGATTTTCTGGAGCTTGACGGCCACATCTGGGGGTTTTGCAACGCCTTTTGCCGCGACAAGACCTTGGCCGATCCGGAGGCTTGGCCAAAATTCATGGCAATGGTGCAAGAACTGGCCCCGGAACGGGACGGCGTTAACCAATCTTAAAGGCTTTCTCCATTAGCCGTTAACCATTCTGAACGGAGCAGTAAGAATGGTAGCGCGGACTTATACGGTGGCCTTTGAAGGGGTCGAGGCACGGATAGTCGAGGTGCAATGCGCGGTGACCGCCGGGATGCCTGCCTTTTCGGTGGTGGGCTTGCCTGACAAGGCGGTCTCGGAGGCGCGCGACCGGGTGCGTGCGGCCCTTACCGCCTTGTCGATCGCCTTGCCGTCAAAGCGGATCACGGTAAACCTTTCCCCCGCTGATCTGCCCAAGGAAGGCTCGCATTTCGATCTGCCCATCGCCTTGGCGCTGCTGGCCGCAATCGACATGATCCCGCGCGAAGAGGTGGAGGCGACGGTCGCATTGGGAGAGTTGTCGCTTGACGGGCGGCTGGTGCCGGTGGTGGGCACCCTGCCCGCTGCCATGGCCGCCGCCGCGGAAGACCGCAACTTGCTATGCCCCAAGGCCTGCGGCCCCGAGGCGGCCTGGGTCGGCGCCACAACGGTTTTCGGGGCGGCCACTTTAGCCGAGGTTTTACGCCATTATACCGGGCAAACACCGATCATCCCTGCGACACCGGGCGAAGTGAAGCGCGAAAGCAACCACCGCGATTTGCGCGATGTGAAGGGTCAGGAACGCGCCAAACGCGCGCTCGAGATTGCCGCAGCCGGGCGCCATCATCTGCTGATGGTCGGCACGCCGGGATCGGGCAAATCGATGCTCGCCGCCCGCATTCCGGGGATT
>JBATTI010000662.1:0-2044 GCA_049670445.1 Albidovulum sp.
CGCTACCGCGGCGGGCAAAGATTTTACGTGGTGCCGCGCATTTCGGATCTGCCGGAAATCGAAGATTTCTTGAAAAATCAGGTTCCGGAAATCAGCTATATCATAGCCCATGGCCAGTTGGCCGCGGGCGAGCTTGATGACCGGATGAACGCTTTTTACGATGGCAAACACGATGTGCTGCTGGCCACAACCATCGTAGAATCCGGCCTTGATATTCCGACCGCGAACACGATGATCATCCACCGTGCCGACATGTTCGGGCTAAGCCAGCTTTATCAGATCCGTGGGCGGGTAGGGCGGGCCAAGGCACGCGCCTATGCCTATCTGACCACCAAACCGCGCGCGCCGCTTACGCCCTCGGCGACCAAGCGGTTGCGGTTGCTTGGGTCGCTCGACAGCCTCGGCGCTGGTTTTTCATTGGCGTCCCAAGATCTTGATCTGCGCGGTGCGGGTAACTTGCTGGGCGAAGAACAATCGGGCCATATCCGCGAGGTTGGGTATGAGCTTTACCAAGCGATGCTGGAGGACATGATCGCCAAGATCAAGGCAGGCGAAATGCTGGGCGCCGCCGAAGATGACGGCCAATGGGCACCTCAGATCAACCTTGGCGTACCGGTCTTGATCCCCGAAAACTTTGTGCCCGATCTGGACGTGCGCCTTGGCCTTTACCGGCGCTTGTCGCAGCTTAAAACCAAGGTGGAACTGGAAGGGTTTGCCGCCGAACTGATTGACCGGTTCGGAAAATTACCCAAAGAAGTGAATACGTTACTTCTGGTTGTTCGCATCAAGGCGATGTGCAAACGTGCTGGCATCTCAAAGCTTGATGTGGGGCCAAGGGGCATCACAATTCAGTTCCACAATGACAAATTCGCCGATCCTGCGGGGCTGGTTGAGTTTATTCACGCCGAAAAGGGTGCGGCCAAGGTCAAGGACAACAAGATTGTCTTGTCGCGCAACTGGAGCACTGAGGCGGAAAAGATAAAGGGCGCGTTTGGTGTGGCGCGCGATCTGGCCGAAAAGCTTCTGGCGCAAAAATCCGCGCGAAAGTCGGGTTAGACCGCCACCGCCTTATGACTGCAGGGTCCGCCGTAACAGCAGATAGGCCATGGTTGAACAAAGGGCCGCCCCCATGATCGCGGGGATAGCTGTTCCGTTGAACAATTGCCCGACCGGGCCCGCAATCAGCACCGCACCAACGGTTGCAATTGCGGTGATGATCGAATTGGCCATGCCCGCGATATGCCCCATCTTTTGCAGCGCAAGCGCGTTGAGGTTTCCGAAGGTCAGGCCAGCAATGAAGAATATGCTGTTGGCCCAAAGGAAAAAGGCCGCAAAGGCCATCCAGCCGCTGAGAACACCCGAGGAGATGATGATCAAAACCACTACCGACAAGATGGCCTGGCCCAAATAGGCGATGCTGGCCAGATACCGCATTCCCAAACGCATGACGAAGCGAGAGTTGATGACAGAGGCCAAGGCGGAGACGACCGCGATCAAGGCGAACCAAAGCGGAAAGCTTGCAGCACGGCCATAGGTTTCATCGAAAATTGGCTGGATAGTCGACAAAAGCGCGAACATCTGCCCAAAGCCGAGGGACATGACCGCCGTGTAGATCCGTACATCACGGTCGCCCAGAACCTCCCTCACCGAGTCCTTGAGGTTCTTGGCCGACAATGCGCGCCTTTGGTCCTTTGGAAGCGTTTCGATCTGGCGAATGCTGACCCATGTAAGCGCTGTAAGACCAAAGACGATGAAGGCCAAAAACACACCGCGCCAGCCCGAGAAGGCAATGATACCTGCGCCAATTGCGGGGGCGGCGGCCGGGACGATCATGAAGACAAGCATGACGAAAGACATCACCCTTGCCATTTCGCGCCCCTCGTAAAGGTCGCGCGTCAAGGCCATGCCGACGATCCGAGGGCCAGCGGCACCCAACCCTTGAATGACCCGCGCGGCCAGCAACATCTCTATCGAATTGGCGTAATGGGCGATTGCGGCCCCGATCACGTAAAGCAGCATACCGCCCGCAATCGCGGGTTTGCGC
>JBATTI010000663.1:0-7465 GCA_049670445.1 Albidovulum sp.
GGGCAAGACCGCCTGGGTCAGCCGCGTGAGCGTGCCCATATAGTCGGAACGATGGCTTACAGGCGCTTCACCGCCGTCGGCCCATGTATCAAAAATGCGCAAGGCCTTTTGCGCAACAGCCTTGGCCATATCGGGCGCATCAGGTGCACGCCCGGCATTCATGCCCAGATGACGCTGCGCATTCATTCTGATGTTGGACCAAAGCCGATCAATCGGATCGCGCAAGATGTACAAGAACCGCACCGATGGGCCCATCGCTTGCATCCTTGCCAGTTCAGCTTCGGGTAAAAGCGCGTAGGCTGGCGTGATATCACCGATCAATCGCGACCCCTGCGCGCGGCGCAGCAAATAGCCCCGGTAGCCACCGTCATCAGATTGATCTTGGGCAATGACGCCAAGCCAATCATCAAGATCGGCCAGTCTTTCGCGCAAGGCAACGGCTTGGACGGGGCTGGCCTTTACCAGTTGCGCCACCAGTTGATCACGCCGATTCTCGACCTTGCGCCGTTCATTCGCGCGGCGCGCGGCGGTAACGGCATCAAAGAAATGCAGTTCCTTGACGTCGGGCATCCGGCAATCGGGATGGCGCGACAGATATCTGTAAAGCCAGGTGGACCCCGCCTTGTTAGCGCCGAGGCCGAAAAGAATCGTAGGTTCTGGTTGCGGCGTGGCGATCACTTGCCTTTCGCCTCCTGCTTTTCATCGCCGGGCAAGATGTGCTGGGCACCTTCCCACGGGCTCATGAAATCGAACTGCCGGTATTCCTGCACAAGCTTGACCGGTTCATAGATGACGCGTTTTTCAGCCTCGTCGTAGCGCACTTCGGTATAGCCGGTGGTCGGGAAATCCTTGCGCAACGGATAGCCGCGAAAACCGTAATCGGTGAGGATGCGGCGCAAATCCGGGTGGCCGGAAAACAAGATGCCGAACATGTCGAAAACTTCACGTTCAAACCAATTGGCGGTCGGGTGCAGATCGGTCAGCGACGGGGCCATGTCAGCCTCACCCACCGCAGCTTTCAGCCGGATGCGGTGGTTTTTGTACATCGACAAGAAGTGGTAGACGAGTTCAAAACGCACGGGCCGTTCGGGGTAGTCAACGGCGGTAATATCAACCAGAGTTGAGAACCGGCATGCCGGATCATCGCGCAGGAACCGGACCAGATCGGGAAGTGCGTCCAGCTTGACCGTCAGGCATAATTCACCAAAGGCGATGTCGCTTGACACCACGTCATCGCCGCGCGTCGCGGCAATATGGGTTGAGAGTTCTTCCAATGACATCAGCTTCCCCCAATCAGCGCACAAGCGTGCCGGTGCGGCGGATACGGCGTTGCAATTGCAAGATACCGTAAAGCAGCGCCTCGGCAGTGGGCGGGCAGCCCGGAACATAGATATCTACCGGCACAATGCGGTCGCAGCCACGCACCACCGAATAGCTGTAGTGGTAATAGCCGCCGCCATTGGCGCAGGATCCCATCGAGATGACATAGCGCGGCTCTGGCATCTGGTCATAGACCTTGCGCAGCGCCGGCGCCATCTTGTTGGTCAGCGTGCCCGCGACGATCATCACATCCGACTGGCGCGGAGAGGCGCGGGGCGCAAAACCGTAACGCTCAACATCGTAGCGCGGCATGGCCGTATGCATCATCTCAACCGCGCAACAGGCCAGACCAAAGGTCATCCAGTGCAACGACCCGGTGCGCGCCCAGTTGATGATATCCTCGGTCGAGGTCAGCAAGAAACCCTTGTCCTGCAACTCTCGGTTCAGGGCCTGTGTTGCGACCTCTGGGTCGTGGCCCGCGGTATTGGCACCTGCCATCACTGCCATTCCAAGGCCCCCTTCTTCCATTCATAGGCAAAACCAATGGTCAGCACGCCCAAAAACACCATCATCGACCAAAACCCCACCATCGACAGATCCTTGAAGGCAACCGCCCAGGGAAAGAGGAAGGCCACTTCAAGATCGAAGATGATGAACAGGATCGAGACCAGATAAAAGCGCACGTCAAACTTCATGCGTGCGTCATCAAACGCGTTGAAACCGCATTCATAAGCCGAGACCTTTTCCGGGTCCGGATTGCGCACGGCAAGCACGAAGGCCGCCAAGATAAGGACAAGACCAAGGCCAATTGCCATGGCAAGAAAGACAAGAATAGGAAGGTATTCTCTGAGCAGGATATCCACCGGTCGCTCCTTGGACTCGCAAGCGCATGCGCTGACGTCATTTGGCTTGTCGATGGGTTTAACCGCCTGCCTAAGCGGGGTCAACTAACGCCGGTGCCAAAACGCTGCTTTAGGCGCGCGCTATTGGCACCTTGGTGAAGCCGGGCGCATCGGTTTTTGATTTGAAGGAAGGCTTTTTTTCGTCTCGATCAACCTGAACCCTTGCGGGCTACCGAGCCAAAGCCCGCTTGGCACCCTTGTGGTCGTCGGAGCCACGCCGCAAAGCCAGTCAATGAGCAATGCGCTAACTGGCTTGACGACATCGGGAACATATGATGAACATTCAAAAGCCTCCAAATTTCAGGGACCGCACCCATGCAAGACCCGACTTACGTTTCGCGAGATTTCGATTTTGAGTTTGGTCGTTGGAAAGTCCATCATCGCCGGCTGAAAGAGCGGCTTGTGTGCTGTGACGATTGGGAAGAGTTTAACGGTAGCTCGCAAACCCAGGCGGTGTTGGGGGGAAATGGAAATGTCGAAGACAACCTGCTTGAATTTCCAAGCGGATCTTACCGGGCCATCGCCCTGCGCGCCTTTGACACAGGCACCCGGACATGGGCGATTTGGTGGTTGTCGGCAAACGACCCGCACCGGCTTGATGTACCTGTCGTAGGCAAGTTTACCGATGGTATCGGATCGTTCTTTGCAAAGGACATCCATAATGGGCGACCGATTTCTGTCAGGTTCCTGTGGTTGCAAACCGATACCGCAACGCCCCGGTGGGAGCAGGCGATGTCGCTCGACGATGGCGAAACCTGGGAAACCAACTGGACCATGGACTTTGAGCGCGCCTGATCGTTGCAGATGCGGCTCTGTCCGCAAATCATTCCCTGGGCCGAGCTGTTTGATCCCATGGCATGATGGTGCGGTCCACCCTTGGGGGAGGGAGGGAAGCGCTATGGGACAAGTTCGTCACTTCAGCGCCACGACCACATAGGCCGTCAGAGCTTCAATAATGCGGGCGGCAAGACGGAGCCGAAGGCGCCACGCTCAACCGTTCTTACGGAGGCAGAAGAGGCGGTGGTGGTGCCTTCCGGCGCCACATGCTGCGCGCGTTGGACTTCAGAGCCAGTAGGATTCATCGCCAATCCGGTCCACCAGATGCCGGGACCGAACACCCGGCCCAGCCTAATACCTGTTTGGGCTACTTTCGGCGATCCCGATCCTTATGGACAAGAAATCTGTCTGGCCGCTTTACCGGAGCCGCATTCAGCCGCGCCGCCAGTCCGGTGCGCGTTTTTGCAAGAAGGCCTCAATGCCTTCCACCGCCTCCGCATCCTCCCAACGCTCAACCAATTTGCCGATCGTCGCCTCTATCACCTCCGCGTCAATCGGTGCCGCAAAGCCACGGATCAGCGCTTTGGCATCGGCCACCGCACCGGGTGCACAGGCAAGGAAGGGGCTGGTTTCAGCCTCAACCGCCGCATCAAGATCATCCGGGCCGCAAAGCTGCGACAAAAGCCCGATACGCACAGCCTCTGGCGCATCGAAAAGCCGCGATGCAAGCATGTGCCTGCGCGCCGCCGCCTGACCGATCCGGGCGATCACATAGGGGCTGATGGTCGCGGGGATCAGGCCAAGTCTGGTTTCGGTCAGCCCAAATGTTGCCTCTTGCACACCGATGGCCAGATCGCAGACCGCCATCATCCCCACCCCGCCGCCATAAGCCGGGCCCTGAATGCGCCCGATCAGCGGCTTGGGCATGGTATCAAGTGCATGAAGCATCATCGCCAGATCGCGCGCGCCCGCCCGTCGGGTGGCCGCATCCCCGGCAATCTGTGCCTGCATCCAGGCCAGATCGCCGCCCGCGCAAAAACTTGGGCCAGTCGCCTCAAGCACGACAACCCGCACGCTGTCATCGCGGCCCAAGGCCTTAGCCGCCGTGGTCAGTTCGGCAATCATCAGCGCTGAAAGGCAGTTGTGTTTTTGCGGACGATCAAGGCGCAGGTGCGTCACGCCGCGCCCGTCTTGGCTGAGCTTGATAGTCTCAAACATCTTTGCGTCCTAACTTTTCTGATCGCTTTGAGGGTTGCGAAGCCTTTGGGCCAGCTTTGATGCGGCCATCAGCGCATCATGGTCCAGACCCGTGGTATACCCAAGCGCCCTAAGTCGCAGATCAACGCTTTCGGTGGCAACATTGCCCTTGGCCCCCGGCGCATAGGGGCATCCCCCGAGACCGGCCACAGAGGCATCAAAAACCCTGATGCCGCGCGCCAATGATACCTCTATATTCTCAAGCGCCCGACCGCTGGTATCATGGTAATGGCCTGCAAGCCCTGCCGGTGCCATTTCATTCAAAACGGCATCAAGCATCAGATCAATGGCTTCGGGCCGCCCCTGCCCCATAGTATCGCCAAGACTGACCTCATAACACCCCAGATCACGCAATGCCGCAACCACGCGCGCCACGGCCTTCGGGGCCACGGCCCCCTCAAACGGGCAATCGGTGATCATCGACACATAGCCGCGCATTTTCACATTATCGGCCTTCGCCGCCTTTGCCACAGGCCCGAACCGGTCCAAGCTTTCCGAAATCGAACAATTGAGGTTGGCGCGGCTGAAGCCTTCGGATGCCGAGGCAAATATCGCCACCTCATCAGCCCCGGCCGCCATCGCCGCCGCATAGCCCTTGAGGTTCGGGGTCAGGGCTGAATAAATCACCGCCGCGTTGCGGCGGATTGCGGCCAGAACCTGCGCTCCGTCCGCCATCTGCGGCACCCATTTTGGGCTGACGAAACTTGCCACTTCGATCCGCTTGAAACCAACAAGGCTGAGGCTGTTCACGAGTGCGATCTTGTCGGTGGCGGGTATCAGGCGCGGCTCATTTTGCAAACCATCACGCGGCCCCATTTCGACGATTTCGACAAAGCCGGTCATGGCCGCTCTGCCTCGTCCAGCCGTATCAGGGCCGCGCCCGCCTCTACCTGATCGCCCGATGATACCAGCACTTCGGCCACGGTTCCGGCGTATCCGGCACAAAGCACATGTTCCATCTTCATCGCTTCAAGCACCGCCAGCCGTTCACCGTCACCAACCACCTGCCCCACAGTGACGAAAACCGCCTTGACCATCCCCGGCATCGGCGACAGCGTGAGGGCGGCATTGGCGCCCGCGACCGCACGCGCCAATGGATCACGCTTGGTAAAATGATACCCCCGCCCGGCGAAAACGCTTACCCGATCGCCATCGCAGACCACATTCGACTGCAGCTTTTCGCCATTTACCCACCAATCACCACGCTGTTCGCACAGAATGTCGTTTTCACCCATGAAAACCCGGTAACGACCCGCGCCCAGTGCCTCGATCTGGGCCGAGAATTCTTCCAAAGTGATCAGGTAGCGCGCGGGTTGCCAAAGGCTGAAGCCGTCGAAGGGCCGAGGATCCGCGCCGAGGCCTGCGGCATGGATCGCGGCCAGTGCACGGATCGGCATAGGTGTGGGGTCTGTTGCCAAAAGCCCTGCCAGATCGCGACCGATCAATCCGGTATCCACATCGCCCCTGGCAAAGCCCTTATGGCGCGCAAGCGCCGCCAGAAAATCAAGATTGGTGATGGTGCCTGCGACCTCGGTTGCCGCCAATGCCGATTGCAACTTTGCCAGTGCGATAGCCCTGTTTGGGCCATGGGTGATGATCTTGGCGATCATCGGATCGTACCATGGGCTGATCTTGTCACCGGTGCGCACACCGGTTTCGGCGCGCGCATTGGCCGGGAATTTCAGATGGGTTAGCGTTCCGGTTGCGGGCAAGAATCCTGCGGCCGCATCTTCGGCATAAAGCCGTGCTTCAAAGGCATGGCCGGTGATGCGGATATCCTCTTGCGCCAAGGGCAGGCTTTCGCCGCTGGCCACCCGCAATTGCCATTCGACAAGGTCAATGCCGGTGATCGCCTCGGTCACTGGGTGTTCCACCTGAAGCCTTGTGTTCATCTCCATGAACCAGAACCGATCAGGGCGCAGCCCGTCGGATGCATCGGTAATAAATTCGACCGTACCCGCGCCTGCATAGCCAATCGCCTTGGCCGCCCGAACCGCAGCATCGCCCATTGCCGCGCGCATGTCCAAGGTCATGCCGGGCGCGGGGGCTTCCTCGATGACTTTCTGGTGGCGGCGCTGCAGCGAGCAGTCACGCTCATAAAGATGTACGGCTGATGTGCCGTCGCCGAAGATCTGCACTTCGATATGGCGGGGCTTTTCGACGTATTTTTCGACCAGAACCGCTGGGTTGCCAAAGGCGGATTGCGCTTCACCCATGGCGCCGGCCAATGCCCCGGCGAAATCGCCGGGTTTTTCGACCAGCCGCATGCCTTTGCCACCCCCGCCCGCGACGGCCTTGATCAAGACCGGATAGCCGATGGTATTGGCGGCCTTTGCCAGATGCCTGGCGTCCTGATTGGCGCCATGATAGCCCGGCACAACCGGCACGCCTGCCTCTTCCATCAGTTTTTTGGCCGCATCCTTAAGCCCCATCGCCCTTATCGCGGCGGCCGATGGACCAATGAAGATCAGCCCGGCCGCTTGAACCGCATCAACAAATCCGGGGTTTTCTGACAAGAACCCATAGCCCGGATGGATCGCCGCCGCCCCGGTGCCAAGCGCCGCTTGAATGATCACATCACCGCGCAAATAGCTGTCCTTGGGCGCGGAGGCCCCGATATGCACGGCCTCATCGGCCATCGCCACATGGCGCGCTGTGCGGTCGGCGTCAGAATAGACCGCAACCGTCGCCACGCCCAAGCGGCGGCAGGTGTCGATGATCCGGCAGGCAATCTCGCCCCGGTTGGCGATCAGGATCTTGCTAAACATCTGGGCACGATTTCAAATATTTGCGACGCTCATCGCAAGGTAAGATCGCCGAAGGGGCATCCAATAGCTGAGGTATTATTTGCATCATGGTCACATCCGGAAGACGCCAAAACGCGTCTCTTTTGTCGGCGCGTTAAGCGCCGCTGACAGCGATAACGCCAGCACCGCGCGGCTTTTGCGCGGGTCGATGATGCCGTCATCCCAAAGCCGGGCCGACGCGTAAAGGGGGTGGGATTGTTCGTCAAACATCTTCACCGTGGGGCGTTTGAAGGCGGCCTCTTCCTTGGGCGACCATGTGCCGCCTGCCCGTTCGACCCCGTCGCGCTTGATACTGGCCAAAACCCCTGCGGCCTGTTCACCGCCCATCACGCTGATGCGGCTGTTGGGCCAGCTCCATAAAAAACGGGGTGAAAAGGCGCGGCCCGACATGCCGTAGTTGCC
>JBATTI010000664.1:0-4137 GCA_049670445.1 Albidovulum sp.
GAGCAAAATACCGAAAGCGTTGGAACATGTTGGGGCTGCGACAGCGACGGTTGCGGCAAATGCGGCTAACAAGCCACGGCGGCTAAACGCTACTGCGCTGGAATCTGTCATGCTTACGTCCCGTCCCAAGTTCACTGCCGCTTATCGTTCGGCTTTTCGTGCATCTTATCCCCAAGTGCCCGTTGGTTATGGCACAAGACGATTCGCAGGCCAACCACACAATTGTTGCGAATATGGAAATGACCTGTCCTTCGGCGAAATCCCGCCCAGTTCACGGTTGCGTGATAAAAGGCCCTTAGCTAGTGGCTCAAACGCCCCAACCCGCGATATTTTGTGTGTCGGGCCTGACTCGTGGTTGGACTCGGCGGCAGAAATACTCAATTGTTCAGAACGCAATGAATTTTTTCGATGGAGCTTTCATGAGACAGACGCAAGCGCGCGGCAAAATCTTCCGCAGCGATTCGTATGTGCGCAATCTTGTCAGCGCGTTTGCATTGGGTTTTTGCATCAGTTTGGCACCACTTAGCGCGCCTGCCTATGCGTCGAGTGAGACATTTCGCCTTGTCGTGGCAGAGGTTGCGTCTGACAACCCCGCCATTTCCGGGTTCTACCAAGCCAGAAATTATCAAACCCTATGGACCGGGGCCGATGATGCGGCGCGCCGGTCTGCTTTGTTTCGCGCCCTTGACGGGGCGGCGCTTCATGGATTGCCGGTGGGGCGTTACGATCCGCAAGGTTTGCGGGCTGCTTTTGCGGCAGTTGATTCCGAACATAAACGCGCGAAACTTGAAATTCAGGTGACCAAGGCATTCTTGGCCTATGCGAATGATGTGCAATCGGGCTTTTTGATCCCGGAAGATGTAGATTCCGGCATCGTCCGTGAGGTTCTTCGCGCTGAACCCCGCGCGCTGTTGGATGGCCTTGTCAAAACCGATCCTGCGTCATTCCTACGTTCGCTGCCCCCCAATGAACCCCAATATGCCCAGTTGCAGAAAGCCCGACTTGACCTTTTGCGTGCAATTGACGCTGGCGGATGGGGCGGTAAGGTCGCGGCCAAGCGGATTGATATCGGCGACACCGGCGCAGATGTTGTCGCTTTGCGCAACCGCTTGGTAGCACAGGGTTATTTGGGCCGCTCTGCCACGCAAACCTTTGATGGATCAATTCAGCGCGCGGTGCAGATGTTTCAGGTCGATCACGGTCTGACCCCGGACGGCGTGGCAGGTGAGGGTACGATTGCCGAAATCAACGTTGGCCCCCAGGATCGTCTTCAATCAGTTCTGGTGGCGATGGAACGTATGCGCTGGATGAATGGTTTGCCGCTTGGCAGGCGTCATGTCTGGGTGAATTTGCCGGATTTTACCGCCAAGGTCATGGATAACGGCAAGGTGACGTTTGAGACGGTTACAGTCGTGGGCATGAACCAAAGTGATCGGCGCAGCCCCGAGTTTTCGGACCAGATTGAATTCATGGTCATCAATCCCACGTGGAATGTGCCGCGCTCAATCACAGTGAAAGAATATCTGCCGATGTTGCAGCGCAACCCGAATGCGGTTCGGCATCTGAAAATCGTTGACCGAAAAGGGCGGGTTGTTGATCGCGGCGCGGTTGATTTCACGCAATTCAGCGCCGGAAATTTTCCATTCTCAATGTCGCAAGCACCGTCAACGCGCAACGCCTTGGGGCTGGTGAAGTTCATGTTCCCGAACCGCTGGAACATCTACTTGCACGATACGCCGCAAAAGCCGCTGTTTGAAAAGGAAGTGCGGGCCTTCAGCCATGGCTGCATCCGTCTTGGCCGACCGTTTGATCTTGCCTACACCTTGCTGGCGGCGCAGACCTCAGACCCAAAGGGTGTGTTTCATTCAAATCTTGATACCGGGCGCGAGTCGGTGGTGAATTTGGAAAAACCAGTGCCGGTGCATATTGTTTATTTCACCGCATGGCCCAATGCGACGGGGCATATCGACTTTCGACGTGACGTATATGGCCGCGATGGGCGCATCTTTGCTGCAATGTTGGCCGCCGGGCTGGCCTTGCCGGGGGTTCAGGGCTAAAGCCTGATCTTGTCGGATAACCGGAGGTCTTGGCATGAATAAACGTCAAAAGCTGCGGACAGTCGGTGAAATAGCGGCCGCGCTTGGTGCGCGGGCCGAAGGCGATATGGGGCATCAGATTTCGGGTGCGGCAGAGCCTGCGCGCGCTGCACCCGGCGATCTGGCTTTGGCGATGGATCCCAAATATGCGACGGGTCTGGCCGAAGGGCAGGCACTGGCCGCGGTGCTTTGGCCCGGTGCCGACTGGAAAGGTCTGGGTCTGAAGGCCGCGATCTTTGTTGAGCGTCCCAGATTGGCGATGGCCACCATCACCCAAAGCCTTGATTGCGGCCCGCAGATTGCCGCAGGTGTTCATTCAACGGCGATCATTGATGCGACCGCACAAATCGGCAAAGACGCGGCGATCGGCCCTTTCGTGGTGATTGGCCCCGGCGTGCGGCTGGGCGCGCGCGCAAGGATTGCAGCCCATGTCAGCATCGCGGAACAAGCCGAGATTGGTGATGATGCGCTGATCTTGCAAGGTGCGCGGATCGGGGCGCGGGTGATGATCGGCGACCGTTTTATCTGTCAGCCGGGGGCCGTGATTGGTGCGGATGGGTTTTCCTTCGTCACGCCCGAAAAATCCGGGGTCGAAGCGGTGCGCGAAACCTTGGGCACGCGCGATGAGATTACCGCACAAAGCTGGACGCGCATCCATTCTTTAGGCGCCGTCGTGATTGGTGATGATGTTGAAATCGGCGGCAATTCCGTGATTGATCGCGGCACCATCAGATCGACCAAAATCGGATCCGGGACCAAGCTGGATAACCTTGTGCACATTGGCCACAATGTTGAGGTGGGCCGCGATTGCTTGCTTTGCGGTCAGGTCGGGATTGCGGGCTCAGCGCGGATCGGGGATCGGGTGGTTCTTGGCGGGCAATGCGGGGTGTCTGACAACATTTTTGTCGGCGATGATGTTATCGGGGGCGGGGCCACCAAGATATTTACCAATGCGCCTGCCGGACGGGTTCTTTTGGGGTCGCCGGCGTTGAAGATGGAAACCCATGTTGAAGCGTGGAAGAATATCCGGCGTCTGGGGCGGCTGTTTGCGCAGGTCGCCGAGCTTCGCGAAACTGTCACGAAAATTCGGCAAGACGGGGGGCAGAACAAAGGGTGACAGGCATGGGCGTTAAGGATCAGATCATCGCGATCATTGCCGAACAAGCCGTGCTGGATCCGGGCGATGTAACCCCGGATATGGCCTTGGCTGATCTTGGGATTGATAGTCTTGGCCTTGTCGAAGCAATTTTCTCGATAGAAGAAACCTTTGACGTCTCGGTGCCTTTCAATGCCAATGCGCCCGGGGAAAGCGCATTTGACATATCCTGTGTCGGTTCGATCATCGCCGCCGTTGAAAAGCTGATTGCCGCCAAACCATGAAGCGCGTGGCCATCACCGGGGCAGGCACGATCAATGCCTTGGCCCATGATGTGGCAAGCACCTATGCGGCTTTTCGCGAGGGGCGTTCGGGCATTGGCCGATTGGACATCCGCGATGTCGAACGGCTTGGGGTGCAGATCGGCGCCCAGGTGCGTGGTTTTGATCAAGAGGCGCATTTCAACCGTCAGGAAATAGCACTTTTTGACCGCTTCACCCAGTTCACCATGATCGCGGCACGCCAGGCAATCGGGCAATCAGGGCTGATTTTTGAAGATCAGCTATCGGCCGAGGCCGGGGTGGTTTTTGGCACCGCAGGTGGGGGCGTCAATACCTGGGATGAAAATTACCGCGCCGTCTATGAAGAGGGTAAGAACCGGGTGCATCCCTTCGTGGTTCCAAAATTGATGAACAATGCAGCCGCCAGCCACGTCAGCATGGAATGGAACCTGCGGGGCCCGACGTTCACTGTGGCCACCGCTTGCGCAAGCTCGAACCACGCGATGGGGCTGGCCTTTCAGATGGTACGCTCGGGCGCTGCGCGGGTGATGGTTACCGGCGGCGCCGAAGCGATGTTGTGTTTTGGCGGGGTCAAGGCCTGGGAAGGCTTGCGGGTCATGTCCAAGGACGCCTGCCGGCCCTTCAGCGCCAACCGCAACGGCAT
>JBATTI010000665.1:0-2964 GCA_049670445.1 Albidovulum sp.
CCCCAGCACGAAATCAATGGCACCGGGCCCAACCCCCACGCCGGTTGCCGCCTGCCCCGCGATGACATTGGAAGAGGTCACGAAAGGATAAGTGCCAAAATCAATGTCCAAAAGCGCGCCCTGCGCCCCCTCGAACAATATCCGTTTGCCCGCACGGCGCGCATCGTTCATCACCTTCCAGACCGGCTGCGCATAGGGCAAAACCTGCGGGGCAATGGCGCGCAGCTGCGCCAGCAATGCGTCGCGGTCCACCGGATCCACCCCAAGGCCGCGGCGCAATGCATCGTGATGGCCCAGCAAACGGTCAACCCGGGTTACCAGCGTTGCCTCATCGGCCAGATCCGCCACCCGGATCGCGCGCCGCCCGACCTTGTCTTCATAGGCGGGGCCAATGCCCCGGCCCGTGGTGCCGATCTTGGCGACCGAATTTTGCGCCTCGCGGGCGCGGTCAAGCTCTCCGTGGATCGGCAGGATCAGCGGGGCGTTTTCCGCGACCATCAGGTTTTCCGGCGTTATTTCAACGCCTTGACCGCGCAACTTGGCGATCTCTTCGATCAGGTGCCAAGGGTCAAGCACCACGCCATTGCCGATGACGCTCAGCTTGCCGCCGCGCACAATCCCCGAGGGCAGCAGCGACAGCTTGTAAACCTTGCCGTCAATGACCAGCGTATGTCCGGCATTATGCCCGCCCTGAAAGCGCGCGATCACATCGGCGCGTTCGGAAAGCCAATCAACGATCTTGCCTTTTCCCTCGTCACCCCATTGGGCGCCCACGACAACGACATTGGCCATACGAACTGCTCCTTGACGAAAACCCGGATCGGTATAGCGGGGGTACGGGGCCAGCGAAATAGCTAAATCGCCGGAAGCGGCGCGCAATCGCTTTGATCACGCTCGACAGCACTATCCGGTTTGACCTAGATATCTTGCAAAGTCGGGCCAGAAACAGGGCGGATCACATGCTGCATTATGTCACTATCGGATCAAATGACATCGCCCGTGCAACCGGGTTTTATGATGCCGCGATGGCCGCTTTGGGCCTTGAGCGCTGCCATAGCGGTGAAGATGAGCTTGCCTATGCCGCGCCAAAGGACACGAAGTGTCGTTTGTGGGTGGTCACCCCGTTTGACGGCAAAGCCGCGAACCCCGGCAATGGCACGATGATCGCCCTGCACGCCGCATCCCGCGCGGCCGTCGATGCCTTCCATGCGGCGGCAATGGCAAATGGCGGCAAGGATGAGGGCGCGCCGGGGCTGCGCGCCTACGGGCCGGATTTTTACGCCTGCTATATCCGCGACCCTGACGGCAACAAACTTTCGGCGGTCTGTGAGGCACCCTCTATAAGCTAACGGAAAATCTGCGATTTACGCCATAAGCAATTGGTGGAACGATCACGGCCGTTTTCATGCGCCGGCTGGACAGACGCGGCCCGGCAAGGCAACAAGGGCGCAACAAGAAGGGGAAGTGAAATGGGCATTGTGCTACGCTTGGCGGGCGCATTCGCATTGTTGTCGGCCACCTTCAACCCGACACGCTTTAACTACATTCGCTGGGCAGAGGCGAATTATACGGCGCAACTGCCGCTGACCGTGCTTTTGGGGCTGCTGCTGGCGGTGGGCTATATGGTCTATATCGTCGCCACTTTGCGGTCTATCGGGGCCTTTGGGATTGTGCTGATCGCCGCGATCTTCGGCGCCACGATCTGGGTGCTGATCGACTGGGGGGTGTTGACCCTTGCGAACCCCAGCCTCAACCTGTGGCTTGGCATCATCGCCTTGTCGCTGATCCTCGGCATGGGCCTGTCGTGGAGCATTCTGCGCCAGCGTCTTTCGGGCCAGGCCACCGTGGATGAGGTGGAGGGCTGATGCTGCTTTATATCACCCTTGGCACCAATGACCTTGCCCGCGCCACAAGGTTTTATGACGCCACACTCGCAACCATCGGGGTTGCGCGTCAGCACAGCGATGCGGTGGAAATCGGCTATGCAAGGCCCGGCGATGAACGTTGCAGGCTTTGGGTGGTCATCCCCTTTGACGACAACCCCGCCAGTATCGGCAATGGCTCCATGCCGGCGCTGGTCGCGGCCAGCCATGCCGAGGTCGATGCCTTTCATGCCGCAGCCCTTGCCCATGGAGGCCGCGATGAAGGCCGCCCCGGACTGCGCCCCTTCGGCCCGAGTTTTTATGCCTGTTATGTCCGCGACCCCGATGGCAACAAACTGTCCGCCGTCTGCGAAACCCGCCAATAGAGGGTTGCGAGCCGCCCCGCTTGCGCCTAGATAGGCACGTCAAATCTTTGCGAAGGTGCCGGTTCCATGGAAAATGTCATTCTCACCATCCACCTGATCCTGGCCCTGTTGCTGATCGGTGTGGTGCTTTTGCAGCGCTCCGAGGGCGGCGGCCTTATGTCCAGCGGCGGCGGTGGCGCGATGAGCAGTCGGCAGGCGGCCAATGCGCTCACGAAGCTGACATGGGTCTTTGCGGTGTGTTTTATCGCCACCTCGATCACGCTTACCATTCTTGCCGCGCGCAATGCCAAGGGCATCTCGGTTGTGGATCAGCTGCCGACCGAAAACGCGGCCCCTGCCACCCCGGATTTGCCGATCCCGGACGGCGATCTTTTGCCGCCGTCGGCCTCTGACGCCCCCATCGCACCGCCCGTACCTGAGTGACAAGACCCAAAACTTGGGCCAACGCAGGCTGACATACCACAAACTGTTGCGGTCTGGTTGCGGGACCAGACCGAATCTGTTAAAGCTCAAATCCCGTGATGCTGCGGTCTTTTGACCCCGGCCAACCACAATAATTTCGGGTCTCACGGGGGCAATTCACGCATGGCGCGTTACGTATTCATCACCGGCGGTGTGGTCTCTTCGCTTGGCAAGGGGCTGGCATCGGCGGCTCTTGGCGCATTGTTGCAGGCGCGCGGCTATACTGTTCGACTGCGCAAGCTTGACCCCTATCT
>JBATTI010000666.1:0-2690 GCA_049670445.1 Albidovulum sp.
GGCGGATGGATACGGTTCTGACATTCGTGTCGAACCTGATCATCGCCTTTCCGGTCATCCTGCTTTTCTACCTTCTCGTCACGCCGGAAATCCGTTCGGGCGGGCCCGCATTCAGCTTTGGCGGCGATCATGTCTGGCGCGCCTCGGTTCCCAATGTTTTGGCGGCGCTGATCTTCATCTTTCCAACCGTGTTCTTCTGCATACTGTGGCAGTCGCGGTTTTATGTCCGCCCGATGCTGCGCAATCTGCTGATTGCGGTCACGCTTTTGATTGGCCTCTGGGGCTATCTTGGCACCGCTTTCGACTACGATCCCACCGGCCTTTTGCTGCTTGAACCGGGGCTGAAGAACATCTTCGCCATTGTCGCCGTGGTTGGCGCACCGGCCAAGTTCCGCATCGTCCGGGGGCTCACGCTCGACATCAAGACCCGCGATTATGTGGCCGCCGCCCAGACCCGTGGTGAGCGGCCCTGGTACATCATGCTGTGGGAGATCCTGCCAAATGCGCGCGGGCCGCTGATCGTCGATTTCTGCCTGCGCATCGGCTATACCGCGATCCTGCTTGGGGCGCTTGGCTTTTTCGGTCTGGGGCTGACGCCGGAAAGCCCCGACTGGGGGTCAACCATCAATGAGGCCCGCCGTCTGCTGGCGCTTTATTCGCATCCCGCACTTTTCCCCGCCTTGGCACTGATGAGCCTTGTTCTTGGCCTGAACCTTCTGGGTGACAGCCTGCGCGAAGCCTCACAAAAGGACTAGGATCAATGGATAGCCAAACCCCGGTTCTGGAAATCGACAACCTCTCCATCGGCTTTCTGACGCGTGCGCGCCAGATTGATGCGGTCATGGATTTCTCGGTTACGGTGAAGCCCGGCGAGGCGGTCGGCCTTGTCGGCGAAAGCGGCTGCGGGAAATCCACGGTGGCGCTTGGCATCATGCGCGATCTTGGCGGCAATGGGCGGATCACCGGCGGCAGCATCCGCTTCAAGGGCCGCGACATGGCGGAGATGTCGGAAGATGAGCTGCGGCAGGTCCGTGGCCGCGACATCGCGATGATCTATCAAGAACCGATGGCGAGCCTTAATCCGGCCATGACGGTCGGTGCGCAATTGATGGAAGTGCCCTTCTATCACGAAGGGATCAGCCAGGCCGAGGCCCGCGCCCGCGCCCTTGAAGTGGTGCGCGACGTCAAGCTGCCGGATCCCGAACGGGTGCTTGACGCCTATCCGCATCAGCTTTCGGGGGGCCAGCAGCAGCGCATCGTCATCGCGATGGCGCTGATGACCCGCCCGGCACTTCTGATCCTTGACGAACCGACGACCGCGCTTGATGTCACGGTCGAGGCGGCGGTGATCAAACTGGTCAAAGAGCTGGGCGCAAAATACGGCACCTCAATGCTGTTCATCAGCCACAACCTTGGTCTGGTGATGGAAACCTGCGACAGCATCTGCGTGATGTATTCCGGCGAGGCGGTTGAGCGCGGTTCGATCAAAGATGTCTTCGAGGACATGCGCCACCCCTATACGCAGGCGCTGTTCCGCGCCATTCCGGTGCCGGGCGCGGACAAAACCAGCCACCCGCTGACCGCCATTCCGGGCAATTTCCCGTTGCCCCATGAACGCCCCATTGGCTGCAACTTCGGCCCGCGTTGCGGCTATTTCGAACCCGGCACCTGCGATGCGGGGACAATCGCGATGGATGCGGTTCCCGAGGCGGCGCGGCACCAGACCCGTTGCGCGCGATTCCGGCAGATTGACTGGAACGCCCGCCCGCCGATAACCGCGGCCCGGCCCGCGCAAAGCGGTGGCGCCGTCACGCTGAAGGTGGACGGGCTGAAGAAATACTATGACGTTGCCGCCAATGCGATGTTCGGCGGGCGCAGCCGCAAGGTCGTCAAGGCCAATGAGACCCTGACATTCAAGGCGCATGAAGGCGAAACCCTGGCCATCGTCGGCGAATCCGGTTGCGGAAAATCGACCTTCGCCAAAGTGCTGATGGGGCTGGAAACGGCTTCCGAAGGGTCGATCATCGCGAATGGCCAGCAGCTGGAAACCCTTGCCATTCAGAACCGTGATGCCAGCACCGTTGGCGGCATTCAGATGGTGTTCCAGAACCCGTTTGATACGCTCAATCCGTCGATGACGGTCGGGCGGCAGATCATCCGGGCGCTGGAGATCTTTGGGATCGGCAAGACCGAAGCCGACCGCAGGCAGCGCATGTTCGAACTGCTCGACCTTGTCAAACTGCCCCGCGCATTTGCCGACCGCAGCCCGCGGCAATTGTCCGGCGGGCAAAAGCAAAGGGTCGGCATCGCCCGCGCCTTTGCCGGCAATGCCCGGCTTGTTGTCGCCGATGAACCGGTCTCGGCGCTGGATGTGTCGGTGCAGGCGGCGGTGACCGAGCTTTTGATGGACATCCAGCGCAAGAACCGCACGACGCTGATCTTTATCAGCCATGACCTTGCGATCGTGCGGTATCTGTCGGACCGTATTCTGGTGATGTATCTCGGCCATGTGGTCGAGATGGGCACCACCGAACAGGTCTTTGCGCCCCCCTATCACCCCTATACCGAGGCGCTTTTGTCCGCAGCCCCCGTCGCCGATACACGGGTGACAAAACGCGAAGTGGTGCTCGAGGGTGATATCCCTTCGGCGTTGAACCCGCCCTCGGGCTGCCCGTTCCAGACCCGCTGCC
>JBATTI010000667.1:0-1553 GCA_049670445.1 Albidovulum sp.
ATGACTATCTTGCCAAACCGTTCGAACCGAAAGAGCTGTTGTTGCGCATCAATGCGATCTTGCGACGCACCCCGACCCCGGTTGAGATCAAGGTTCCGACTTCATTGAACCTCGGTGAAGTGCGCTATGATGTTGATCGCGGCGAGATGTGGCGCGGCGACACTTTGGTGCGCCTGACGGCAACCGAGGCCGCGCTGATGCGGATCTTGGCCGCCACGACGGGCGAACCCGTCACCCGTATGCAATTGGTCGAAAAGCTGGGTCACGGCACCGGGCGCGATGGCGGCCAGTCGCAAGAGCGCGCGGTTGACGTGCAAATCACCCGCCTCAGACGCAAATTCGAGGCGGATGCCAAACGGCCGCGCTATCTGCAAACCGTGCGCGGTGCGGGCTATATGCTGTCACCGGAATAAAGGCGGGAAAACCGCGGGCTTCGCCCATCACACCATGATTTTAAAACAATGGAATGCACCCTATGAGCACGCTTTTTATCACCCATGAAGCAGGGCTTTCCCATGTAACGCCCGAAGGCCACCCCGAATGCGCCGCCCGACTTCAGGCGATTTATGCCGCCTTGCGCGCCCCCGAATTTGACGGGCTGCTGCGCCAGACCGCCCCCCTCGCGGATGAGGATGAGGCCCTGCGCTGCCATGACGCGGATTATCTGGGCAAGCTGAAGGCCGCGCGCCCCGCCGAAGGGCTGATAGCCCTTGATGAAGACACCATCATGTCGCCCGCCACATGGGAGGCCGCCTTGCGCGCCATCGGCGGGGTGAATGCCGCCGTCGATGCGGTGCTGGCCGGTCAATCCAAAAACGCTTTCGTTGCCATGCGCCCCCCCGGTCATCACGCCGAACGTGGCAAATCCATGGGGTTTTGTCTGTTCGGAACAGTCTCTATTGCGGCCAAAAGGGCGTTGGACCACCATGGTTTGGCGCGCGTCGCGGTGCTTGATTTCGACGTTCACCACGGCAATGGCACACAAGATCTTTTGTGGGATGAGGCCCGCGCAATGTTTGTCTCATCGCAGCAAGTGCCGCTTTGGCCCGGCTCCGGCGACGCCGGTGAACAAGGCGCGCATGGCCAGATCATCAACCTGCCACTGCCCCCCGGAACCGGCGGTGACGCGATGCGTCCGGCCTGGGAAGCGGCCCTTGCCAAGCTTGCGCAATTCAAACCCGAACTGATCTTTATCAGCGCCGGCTTTGACGCCCATCGCGCCGACCCTCTGGCCGCACTTAACTGGGGCGAGGCTGATTTTGCCTGGCTCACCCATGCAATCTGCGATCTGGCCGACGATTGCTGTCAGGGCCGGGTGGTATCAAGCCTTGAGGGCGGCTATGATCTTGACGCGCTGGCCACTTCGGTGGCCACGCATCTGCGGGTACTGATGGAGCGGGCCGAATGACTGACATCACGACGATGAGTTTCGAAGCGGCAATGGCCGAACTGGAAAAGGTCGTGCGCGATCTGGAATCAGGCAATGTTGAGCTGGAGAAATCCATCGCCCTATATGAGCGCGGTGCCGCCCTTAAGGCGCATTGCGAGGCACA
>JBATTI010000668.1:0-7518 GCA_049670445.1 Albidovulum sp.
GGCGGGGTGCGGATTGTGCCCTCGGCGGTGGGGGGCGGGTTCGGCTCTAAACTCGATCTGTCGTTTCAGCCCTTTGTGGCGCTGGCGGCCCTAAAGCTGCGGCGCGCCGTGCGGATCACTTATGGGCGTGGCGAAACCATGGCGACAACCACCAAGCGCCACCCATCCGAGATGTGGGTGAAGGCAGGTGCCGGGCGTGACGGGCGGCTTTCAGGCTTCAGCTTTGAGGGGCGGTTCAATACCGGGGCCTATGCCTCTTGGGGGCCGACGGTGGCAAACAGGGTGCCGGTTCATGCGGGCGGGCCATATGCGCACCGTGACTACGTGGCGAAGACGCGGGCCGTGCATACCCATTCAGTGCCCGCAGGTGCCTTTCGCGGCTTTGGCGTGCCGCAAGCCGCGATTGCCCAAGAGGCGGTGTTTGACGATCTGGCAAATCAGCTGGGCATCGACCGGCTGGAATTTCGCGTGATCAACGCGCTGGATAACGGTGTTCCAACGGTTACGGGCCAGATCTTTGATAGTGCGGTGGGGATAAAACCCTGCCTGGAGGCTTTGCGGCCCGCATGGGATGCCGGATTGGTCAAGGCCGCCGCTTTCAACGCCGATGCAGCTGCACGGGGCGGGGTTTTGCGCAAGGGGATTGGGGTGGCTTGTGGGTGGTATGGCTGCGGCAATACCTCGCTTGCGAACCCATCAACCATCAAGGCCGGGGTTACGGCCGATGGCCGCGTGGTGCTGCATCAGGGGGCGATGGATATCGGGCAAGGGTCGAATACCGTGATCGCGCAGATATTCGCGGAAAGTCTGGGGGTTGATCTGGGCGCAGTCCGTCTGGTGGGGGCCGATACCGGCGTGACACCGGATGCGGGCAAAACCTCAGCCTCGCGCCAGACCTTTGTCAGCGGCAATGCGGCGGCACGCACCGGGGCCGATCTGCGCGCCCAGATCTTGCGGCTGACCAATGCGACCGATGGGCGGATCAGCTTTGACGGCGATATGGCGCGCGTCACTGGCGCTGAAGGTGCTGTCCATGCGGCACGCTTGCCGCAAACGGCGGATGCGGACGGCTATGTACTGACGGCTTGCCAAAGCTATGATCCGCCGACCAAGCCTTTGGATGCCAACGGTCAGGGCATTCCCTATGCCGTTTACGGCTATACCGCGCAGATGGCAGAGCTGACGGTGGATACCGAACTTGGCACCGTGACGCTTGACCATATCCACGCGGCCCATGATGTGGGGCGCGCGATCAACCCGGTCTTGGTTGAAGGCCAGGTCCATGGCGGGGTGGCGCAGGGCATCGGTATGGCCTTGATGGAAGAGTTCTTTCCGGGGCGCGGCGAGAATTTGCATGATTATCTGATCCCGACCATCGGCGATGTTCCCCCGATCACCACCCATATCATCGAGGTGGCAGACCCCAACGGCCCCTATGGTGCCAAGGGTTTGGGCGAGCATGTCTTGATCCCCACAGCGCCTGCGATCTTGAACGCGATCCATCATGCGACGGGCGCCCGGGTTACCTGGCTGCCCGCGACCCCCGACAAAGTTATGGCCGCGCTTGGCGCGATGACAGGAGGCTGAGCGATGGTGCGTCAGACCGTGGAAAGCCGCCAAAAGGGCAAGATCCGCTGCGATGCCTGCCCGGTGATGTGTTATATCGCCGAGGGCCGCGCCGGGGCTTGTGACCGCTATGCGAATGAGGGCGGCGATCTGGTGCGCGTTGATCCGTTTACCATCCTTGAAAAAGCCAGCGCCCATGACACCAAGCTGGTGCCGTTCTTGGACGATGCGGCCGATTGGGACGGCGATATTTTGCGCGGCAACCGGCCCTTCATCACCGCAGTGGGCGCAGGCACGACATACCCCGACTACAAGCCCGCGCCGTTCATCGTCAGCCAAAGCCACGACGATGTCGATATGGTCACCGTCGTGACCGAGGGGATCTTCAGCTATTGCGGGGTCAAGGTGAAAATCGACACCGACCGCCATCTGGGGCCCGAAACAGCCATGGTTCGGGTGGACGGCGAAGCCATTGGCCATGTGATGACCGGCGAATATGGCAGCCAGATGCTGTCGCTTGGCGGTGTGCATCACCTGACGGGCGGATCAAAGAAGGAAGGCCGTGTTACTTGCGACGCACTTTTGCAGCTGTGTAACCGCCAGGCGGTTACGGTGACCATCGACGACGGCGCGGAGGTCGTCTTGCAGGCCGGTCATGCGCCTGTTGTGAACGGGGTCGAGGAACGGCTGATGCGGGTCGGCTGCGGATCGGCGGCGATCGGGATGTTTGCCAAGCAATTGGCACCCCATGTTGATGAGGTTGTGGTGGTCGATGACCATATCACCGGGGTATTGTCGGAACATCAGGCAGGCAGGCTGTTGGACGTGCCGCCCACCGGCATCAAGATCATCGGCCGCCGCTCAACCCCCGGACGTTATTTTCGCGTGGCCGACCCCGGTACCGGCTGGGGCGGTACCAATATCGAGGATCCGCTGAAGATCCTTGGGCCATTCAGAGCCGGGGTTGCATGGCCGGGACTTCGGCTTTTGATGGTGTCCACGACGGGCGAGCAATCGGCCTATTTCGTGTTGGACGGCGATCTTGTGCCCCAGCCTGCCGATATGACCGAACCGGTGCTGCGCGCGGTTGAACGGATTGCCGAAAACTGTGAACCCTCGCTTACATCGGTTGTGTTTATGGGCGGGGCTGGCGGGTCACTTCGGGCGGGTGTTACCGAAAATCCGGTAAGATTGACGCGGTCGGTGAAAGCGGCGGTGACGCATGTGTCTTGCGGCGGCGCACCTGCCTATATCTGGCCGGGCGGCGGGATCACGGTGATGGTCGATGTGCTGGATATGCCAACGAATTCCTTTGGCTATGTACCCACCCCGGCGCTGGTGGCACCGATAGAATTTACCATGCGGCTGACCGATTATGAAAAGCTGGGCGGCCATATGGACCCTATCCGCCCGGTAAGCGAAGTTCTGGCCGAAGCCGAGCGGCGGGTAAGCGGCGAAGTGGGGCAAAGCTGGCCACTTGATGCGCGGAACTTCAAATGGAATCCAGATGGTTGAACCGACGGCCTAAAGCGCTTCAACTTCCGGCATGCGGGTTGCGGGCGGTGTATTGCGGCTGCGCGTGCTGGTTACCACGCCGTCGATGATCGTCATGCCAATGCCCGGCAGATTGCCTTGTTGAACAGACTCCATCAGGTTCTTTCCCGGCGCATGCTGGGCTTGATCCATCAGCACGAAATCGGCGCATTTTCCGACCTCGATCAGCCCGGTATCAAGCTTGCGCTGGCGGGCGGTATTGCCCGTGGCAAAGCAAAAGGCGGTTTCAGCGGCGATATTGCCAAGGCTTGATAGCATGGCGACCATGCGGATGATGCCCAAGGGCTGCACGCCTGACCCGGCCGGCCCATCGGTGCCAAGGATCAGTTGATCCAGCTTGCCCAGTTCGCGCGCGGTGTTGAGGGTAAGAAGGGCTGCGCGTTCATTGCCGTTGTGAACGATCTCAAGCGCGGATTTGCAGCTTTCGCACAGGCAGATGATCTGATCATCTGGCAAGGCCGAATGGCCGCCATTGATATGGCCGACAACATCCGTGCCGGTTTCCAGAACCATATCGGCGTCAATCAGCCCCGAGCCGGGGATAGACGGCCCGCCGGTATGGATGGTGCTTTGAATACCGTATTTGCGTGCCCAGTTGACCATCTGGCGGGCGGTCTTGCCGTCCTTGACGGTGCCCAGCCCGACCTCGCCCAAAAGCTTGACACCGGCTGCAGCGAGATCGCGGAAATCTTCCTCGACCATGCCGTGTTCAATGACCGGGGCGCCTGCATGGACCTTGACGCCAGAGGGCCGGAAATTTTCGTACCAACGCTGCGAGGCAATGGCCATGGCTTTCAGCCCGACGATATCCTTGGGGCGGCCGGGCATATGCACTTCGCCTGCGGAAATCAACGTGGTGACGCCGCCGTGCAAGGTGCTGTCGATCCAGTGAAGCTGCTGTTGGCGCGGGGTGTAGTCGCCAATGACTGGGTGCACATGGCTGTCGATCAGCCCCGGCGCAAGGGTCACGCCATGGGCGTTGACCCTTGTTGTGGCGCCTTCGGTATCAAGGTCTTTTTCTTTGCCCCAGGCGCTAATCTTGCCGCCTTCGGCAATCAGGCAATCGCCGTCGATCACCGGCTCTTCAATCCGACCGGAAAGGATCTGACCGATATTGCGGATAACCAGCTTGTTTTGAAGTTCTGACATGCGCCCTCGTCTATCCGGGATACCGGCCCGATCGTCCCATAATTATCGTTCGTATGCAAATGAAGATTGCAGATGCGGGCCGATCCGGCGGTGGTGGTCAGGCGGCGTCAGGGTGCGAAAATGCCGCGCCATATGGCGTGGATTTCGGCCAGATCGCTTTGGTCATGGGCCATCAGCGCGCATTCGCCATTGGCCCAGGTCGCGGAAAGGCAACCCGCCCCCTCAAGCGCGCCTTCAATGGTGATCAGACGCGGTCTTTTGAGGGCTGGCAGGGAATTGTCATGCGCCGCCGCCTCAAATGCTTCTAACTGGGTTTCGGCGATATGGCGCATGGCGGGCAACAGCGCGTCATCTTGCGCTTGGCATGTCCAGTCTTCACCCGAGCGTGTCAGGGTGGCGATAAAAATCATGCCGCAAGCATCAAGAAACATCTGCAACGGGCTTGGGGGGGCTGCGTCAAGATCAAGTCCCAAAGCCTCGGCCAGCCGCGATACGGGAATGCCGATACTGGTCGGGCTGCCGGTGTTAGCGCTATGGGCGGATTCAACTGTCAGGCTGTCTTTTTGGCCGGTGAACTGCTGCAAAACGGCGGTCAGTGCGGTGAAGCCTTCGGGTTCGTCATGCGAAAGCGGCAGAGCGATCAGTGCTTGCGCATCGGACAGATCTTGGGATGCGGCAACCAGCGTCAGCACCCGCCGCCCGGCCACCGTCATCGAAAGCAGACTGTCGGCCAAGCGAAAGGTCAGGTCGCGTTTGAGAACGGTATTGTCGACCTCATCCAGAAGGGCAGCCAAGGGCGTTGGGCTCTTGCCATTTGACAAGACCCGCGCACCTTGCCGGAAAATAGATTTGTCAGCCCCAAGGGCTGCAAGTTTTCTTGATACTGCCGGTTCGTCAGTCACACCTAAACCCCACTGAAAATTCCCCGTATACTGGTGGATTAGACATCGTCACTGATCCTGTGCAAACAGGCCTGCGCTGCGGGCAAGAAGGCCTGAACGTCAAGATCACCGCTGCCGACGCAGCAAAGTGCATCGTTTGGCTCGCCCGATGCGCGCAAGAACAGCCGAAGGTGATCTTGGGTGCTGACGACCGCAGAGATGACGGCATTGGTTCCAAGTTGCGGCATGTCAGGGTTGCCAAGCAGTAACGCGGCTTCGGCGCATAGCTGGTCAAGGGCATGACGTTCCTGCGGGGTGTCGCTATTGGTCACCAAGACCATGTTGGTCGCCAGATCAGCAAAGGCGATGGTTTCGCAGGCCGAAAATTGGCTTTTCAACGCGTCCAGTTCATTCGCTACCATGGCAATCATGTCCTGCAATTTTGAGAGACATGATTAACCCAAATCTGACGCTAACGAAAGCCCAGATAGCGGGCAAGAAGCGGGCCGCGCAGGCTTAGCCCGCGCGTGCCGACCGTTCGCCTTCGCGAAACGAGTCGCGCAGGTGATCAAGCCCGCCGGTCTTGCTGCTGTCGGAGGCTTGTTCGAAAACCGGATCGCGCACAACCCTGCCGGTACTGGGTCTGGCGGGGCGCGGTGTTCTTGCAACGCCCGAAACCTTGACACGGCGCGGCATGACGAAACCGGAAGGAAGCGCCCCTGCCATGTTGGTGTCCGATGCGTCTTCGGCTTCGGCGGCGGTTTCCGTGGCTGTGGGTTCGTCAAATTCGGGTTCTTCGACGGCTGGTTCTTCAATTTCGGGTGCGATTTCCGCGAAAGCTGGCGACGCGGCGTCAGTATCGAAGGCGATCTGGGCGTCTTCTTTCCCTGCGGCTTCGGCTACCAAGGTTTCGATGCCTTTGGGTTCGAATGGGGTCTGCGCGGGTTCTGCGAATTCTGCCACCCTGGCTTCGGGCATGGAAAATTCGGGTGCGGCCGGTTTTGGTGCCGCAAACGCGGGGGTGCTGACTTCGAAATCGTCGAATTCAAGCACCGCCGGTTCGGTCGGCAGACCTGCCGAGGGCGCAGCCGTTGCGGCCCATTCAGGCGCCTCTGCTTCGGGTTCAGGTACATGCGACAGTAAGGCCGTGCGCCCCACAATATCGTTCATTGTGCCAAAGAATGCGATGGCGCCGGATGCCTCCAGCAAGGTTTCGTCTTCGCCCGCGGCAAGTGCCTGGGTCAGCGAAATCGGGCATGCATCGGCAAACAGGCCCGCCGTTTCGCGTTTGATGCGCTTCAGCACCCTTTCCTTGTCACGATCATTGGTCAGCTTGTCAAAGCGGGTGATCAGCAAAATACTGTTTTCGCGTACTTTTTCCGGGATGAGCCCCCAGGCGGACGCCTCAGACTGCCGCCATGCCTGGGTTGCATGGGTGCACCAGATAACGCCGTCAACTTCGCCTAACATGCGTTCCCAGACTTCCGACGCCATGTTCGGGTCAGAGATGCCGGGAAAATCAAGCAGATCACAGTGATCCAGAACCTCGGCGTCAAAGCTCAGCTTGACGTAAAGCGTCTCTTCAAGCGGTACGTCTTCGAGCTTGTCTAGGTCAACCGGATAGATCTGGCCATCGACCGCCTTGCGGCAAGGCGCTTCTATCCCGGATTTCATCCAGACCGGCGGCAGGCGGGTTGCCGTGACTTTTTCAGGCAAGACGCGATGACCAAGCAGGAGGTTTGACAAGGTGCTTTTGCCCGCGCTGAATTCGCCCATAATGGCGATGCGTGGCTTGCGGTATTCGAAATCGGCGCTTGTCATGCTGCGGCCCCCTCGGCTTTTCTGGCGGTCTCGATCGGCGCCTCTGGTTCAGTGACGTGGTTCAACTCTTCCAAGATCATGTCCAATATCTGCGCACGCTCTGCTTGAGAGTCGATGCCGAACAGGGCGTTAAGATCATTGACGCTGATCTGGGCCTTTTCGGTGATATCCATCAAAATCGCACGTTGTTCGACCAAGAATGCCACCAGCCGTTCCATCGCGGCAAGTTTGAGATCTTGTGCCTGACGATCTTTCAATTCGCCCACGATCGGTGTGGTTTCCGCCTCAATCAGGCTATGAAAACCGCTGGCATAGGCGCGGTAGCCCTTGCGGCGTTTCCACCAACCGTTCCACCAGGATGTTTGCAGATCCAGGGCGATAGTGGCGCCAAGCGACACCGGGGCTGGCACCTCGGGTGCCAGGGGCGGCTTTACGTCAAAGCCTTCCACACCAACCGCAACGGTCTTGCGGTAGGTTTCGGCAATATCCTTGGCGGCGGCCAGATAGGCGGTATCGCAAGCGGTGTTGAAATTCTTGCGCATCACCT
>JBATTI010000669.1:0-6448 GCA_049670445.1 Albidovulum sp.
ACGTTCAAAACCGCATCGTCAAGCGTGCGGCGGCGTATATCGGGGCGTTTTTGCGCGGTCTCATTGGCCGCAGCGACGGGCTCTTCGGCGGTAGCGTCGCGCTTGGCGGCCGGTTCTTGCGCGGTTGCGGCGCCGATGTCGTCTTCGCCGTCTTCATTTTGCTTGCCAAGACTGTCGGCGCGGGTGGTTTCGCGCAAGGTCTTCGCCGAATCCTGAAACCATGTGGTGCCGCAGTTGGAGCATTGCACATCACGCCCTTCATCGGGAATGACCGCGTCCTCAACTTCGTATTGCGCGTCGCAATTCGGGCAGATCAACCGCATAACTTTGTTACCCGCTTTTCCTCGTAGCACCACCAGACAATAGCCGATCTGGCCTTTGGTCGTGCCATGTTGTAGCAAGCCCGAGGGCGTGATCCAAGCCTTTGTGGCGACCTCACGACGAAAAGGTTAATCAGCGTTGGCATTTCCACAATTTCAGACGGTGCGGACCAGGTGATAGAGTTCGAAAATGTAACGCTTGGCTATCCCGGTGCTGATCTTTTGTCCGACGTGGCCCTGAAACTTGCACCCGGTTCTTTTCATTTTCTGACCGGCCCGTCAGGGGCGGGAAAGACCTCGCTGATCCGGCTCTGCTATGGTGAGATGACCGCAAAGTCAGGAAATATAAAGGTTTTTGGTCAAAATCTGGCAACCATGTCGCGTGATGATCTTGCGCTGATGCGGCGGCGCATTGGGGTTGTGCATCAAGATTGCCAGTTTCTTGATCACCTCTCCCTGATCGAAAATGTGGCCATGCCTCTTCAGGCCTCGGGCAAACCCACCGACGATGCGGCCCTTGCGGAATTATTGGCCTGGGTCGGGCTGACCGGGCAGACAAATGCCCTGCCGCCCTCGCTTTCCGGGGGGGAGCGCCAGCGCGCTGCCCTGGCGCGCGCGGTTATCACCTCGCCCGATGTCATTTTGGCTGATGAGCCTACCGGCAACGTCGATTGGGACATGTCGCTGCGGCTTTTGAAATTGCTGGCAGAGCTTAACCGCATGGGCAAAACCATCCTGATCGCCACCCACGATATGAACCTGATACGTGCGGCCAAGACGCAGGTCGCGGCGCGTGTCTTGCGCATTTCGGGCAAGAAGCTGCAATTGGCGGGGACGGATCTGTGAAAGACGTTTTGGGCCGGTTGCGCGCACGAGTTACCGAAAGATCGGGGGCCGACCGTGTGGTTCCGGCCTCTGGCCACACTGCCACGCTTACCGGCATTACCGCCGCAATCATGGCCTTCCTTGCTGTCTTCGCACTTGCCCTGTCGCTGACCACCGGGCGTTTGGCCGACCGTTGGGCGGGGGCCTTGTCCAAAACCGCCACCATCCGCATATCCGCCCCCGCAGAGCAGCTTGACCGCCAGACCAACAAGGTGATCGAGGTTTTGCAAACCACGCCGGGTGTTGCCAATGCCCGCGCCCTTGGCCCGGATGAGATCGGCAATCTGCTGGAACCCTGGATCGGCCCCGATCTGCCGGTTGATGCGCTTCCCATTCCGCGCCTTGTCGCCATTACCGAAGAGGGGGCCGGGTTTGACGCCGAAGGTCTTAAGCTGCGGCTGGCGGCAGAAGCACCCGGCGCGGTGCTTGACGATCACCTGCGCTGGCGCAAACCGCTGGTTGAGGCGGCAGGGCGCATCCGCGCGCTTGGCCTGCTGTCACTTATCTTGATCGGTGGTGCGACCGCCGCGATGGTCACCCTTGCCAGCCAAGCGGCCCTTGCCGCCAACAGCAAGGTCATATCGGTTCTTCGGCTGGTGGGCGCGCGCGATACATTCATCGCCCGCGCCTTCGTGCGCCGCTTTACCTCGCGCGCTTTCTTCGGGGCGCTTATCGGCACTTTACTGGGCATGATCGCTTTGATGTTCATGCCCGAGGCCAGCCCCGAAGGCGGCTTTCTGACCGGCCTTGGTTTCGTCGGGCTGCAATGGCTTTTACCCTTCTCAATTCCGGTTTTGGCGGCCATTGTTGCCTTTGGCGCCACACGCGCTGCCGCATTCCGGTCGCTTAGGATGGTCAAATGAAAACTGCCTGGCAATATGTCCTGTCGCTTATCTTCATTATCCAGATGTATCTGGCGATGCCGGTGATGGCGCTTTGGTGGACGCCCATTGCCCTGGTTCGCCGCGACGGGGTTTTCGATGCGGTCCATGCCTATTGCAACTGGGTACGTCGTTCGGCGGCGTTTTTGGTTGGCCTGAAATCCGAAATCCGGGGCGAAGTGCCGCAAGACGAGGTTATCATTGCCTCCAAACATCAAAGCTTTTTCGACATCATCATGATTGTCTCGGTGGTGCCGCGCCCGAAGTTCATCATGAAAAAGCAGCTTATGTGGGCGCCAATCCTTGGCTGGTATGCCAAGCGGATGCGCTGCATCCCCGTCGATCGCGGCAAGCGCAGTCTGGCAATGGCCAAGATGGTTGCCGATGTGAAGGCCAGCGCCGATCAGCCCGGCCAGCTTGTGATCTATCCGCAAGGCACGCGCGTGGCGGCTGGGGTGCGCAAGCCCTACAAGATCGGCGTTGGTGTGCTTTACGACCAACTGGCGCAAGACTGCGTGCCCGCCGCGACCAATGTCGGGGTATTCTGGCCCCGCCATGGTATCTTGCGCAAACCGGGGCTGGCGGTTGTGGAGTTCTTGCCGCGCATTTCGGCCGGCGACAGCGTCGAAGCTTTCATGGCCCGGCTGGAGCGCGAGGTAGAAGATACTTCAAACCGGCTGATGTCCGAGGCAGGATTCGTCGCAAGGGGTTAGCGCATGGAGTTTATGACCAGCGTCGAAGAGCTAAGCGCCTATTACGGCACACCGGGGCAGGCGTCGCTTGTAAAGGTTGCCCGGCGGATGACACCAGCCTACCGCGCCTGGATCGCACGCAGCCGCTTTTGTGTGCTGACGTCCGTGGGCCCCGGAGGTAACGATGCAAGCCCGCGCGGCGATTATGGCCCGGTGGTGTTTGAAATCGACCCCGGCACGCTGGCTTTGCCCGACTGGAAAGGCAATGAACGCACAGACAGTTTGCGCAATATCGTTCGCGACCCGCGCGTCAGCCTGATGTTTTTCGTCGCCGGATCCAACAATGTGGTGCGGGTGAATGGCCAGGGAAAGGTCACGGCTGATGAACCCCTGCGCGCCCGCTTTGCCCGCGGCGACAAGATCCCGCGCACCGTCACCCTGATCGCGATTGAAGAGGTGTATTCCCAATGCGCCCGCGCTTTGATGCGCGCGGGCCTTTGGACGGATGGCGACCGATCCGCAGGCCTGCCCAGTGTCGGCGACATGCTGGCCGAAATGACCGGTGGCGCTATCGACGGGGCAGCATATGACGCTGAATGGCCGGGGCGTGCATCCGCGACCCTTTGGTGATGGCGCGCGGCTTGCGACGCTACGCCGCCAAACCCTTTGACCCCATGGCAAGAAATTTTTCGCGACGATCACGGATCAGCTCGGCGGGCTTCTTGCCTGATAGCGCCTTCAGCTGTGCCTCAATCGCCTTGCCGACACTTGCGATGGTTTCCGCTTTTTGCCGTTGAGCGCCGCCCAAAGGTTCGGCGATGATCTCGTCAATCACGCCAAGCTTGAACAGATCTTGCGCGGTCAGCCGCAAGGCATTGGCAGCTTCGCGCATCCTTTCGGCATCTTTCCACAAGATCGAGGCACAGCCCTCGGGTGTGATCACCGAATAGATCGAATGTTCCAGCATCAAGACCCGGTTGGCGGTGGCGAATGCCACAGCCCCGCCCGATCCGCCTTCGCCAATGATCACCGAAACCAGCGGCACACCGATTTGCAGGCATTTTTCAGTGGACCGCGCGATTGCCTCGGATTGCCCACGCTCTTCCGCGCCCTTGCCGGGGTAAGCGCCGGGTGTGTCGACCAAAGTCACCACGGGCAGATGAAACCGATCGGCCAGATCCATAAGCCTGATGGCTTTGCGGTAGCCTTCGGGGCGCGCCATACCGAAATTACGCTCGATCCGGGTTTTGGTGTCCGAACCTTTTTCCTGCCCGATCACGACAACCGGCCGGTCATTCAGCCGTGCAAGACCACCCATCACCGCGTGGTCATCTGCAAAGTTCCGGTCGCCTGCCAGCGGCGTATATTCGCTGAACAAAGTGTCGATGTAGTCTTTGCAATGGGGACGGTCCGCATGGCGCGCCACCTGGCATTTGCGCCAAGGATCAAGGCCTTTGTAAAGCTCGCGCAAAAGATCGGTGGCTTTCTTGTCCAGCGCCGACGCCTCTTTTTCAACGTCCATCTCTTCATTGCGGCGCGCCAGGGCCCGCAGCTCTTCCGCTTTACCTTCAATCTCGGCCAGCGGCTTTTCGAATTCGAGATAGTTCATCGCGCACTCCACTCAGATCGTTCCTGTATATGACGCCCGCAGCCGTCCAATGCAACAGGCGCAGTGGCACCCCGCGATGGGCGAAAGAAAAGGGGATTTGCGGGCGGCGGGTCGCGTCTGGCCGCCGGCTTTGGCGAAGTCAGGCCCGAAAACCGGCGGCATGACATGCCATAAGCCGCCGTCAGACCGCCAGCGTCAGACCGCCAATGCGAGGGCCGCGCGAAAGGCAGGCTCGGGTGCTGCCAGAACCGGCACATTGGTATCTGTCAGAAAAGAGGCGGCACCCTCCATTGAGGCTTGCGCAAGAACGACACAAGTCGTGCCCGGCTGCGCGGCCATATGGCCCCGGATCGCGGTGGCTATGGCATCGGCAAAGGCGTCCGGCTTGCCCGCCTCAAACAGCGGCCAAAGCCCGCCCAGGCACAGCGGGGTGATCTGGGCCGGTGCGCCATGTTCCGCGATACAATCCTCAAGCAGTTGTTTGCTGATATTCGCCGTACTTTCAAGGCAATAGGCCAGGCAAATCCGCCCGCCGATCCGGGCCGCCGCTTGCATCAGGGGCCGGTCGATCCTGACCGCCCCCGCCGCTTCAGCGATCGGGCCAAGGGTCGTGCAGGTGCAAAGCTTGCGGCCACCGACGGCCCTGATTGCATCGCTTACCTCAGCGCTTAGCGCGGCCGTTACCCCGCCTTTGCACGCCCGGCTTAGCCAGTCTTCATGGATATGGTGGTGCAAGGTCAAACCCGGTGCCAAACGGTCACGCAGCGCTTCGAAACGGGCAACATGGGCAGGCGATGTATGGAACAAGTCCATCGGGCCTTACCCCGCGATCATTTCCGATTGGCGCACGATCACTTCGGCCTGTTTGATAGAGGCGATATCCACCAACCGGCCCTTATAAACAGTTGCCCCTTCGCCGCGCGCCTTGGCCGCCTCCATGGCGGCAAGAATTTCGCGCGCCTCGGCGACCTGTTCGTCAGAGGGGGTAAATACCTCATTACAAAGGGCGATTTGCTTGGGGTGGATCGCCCATTTGCCAACCATGCCCAGCGTGGCTGACCGCCGTGATTGGGCGCGAAACCCTTCATCATCGGAAAAGTCGCCAAAGGGGCCATCAACCGGCAAAACCCCATGCGTCCGGCAGGCCGCCACAATCGCCGCTTGCGCCCAATGCCACGGATCAGACCAGTGGTTCTGGCCATCGCGGACCATATAGTAATTCTCTTGCGTGCCGCCGATGCCAGTGGTTTGCATCCCCATGGAGGCCGCAAAATCCGCCGCCCCAAGGCTCATCGCTTGCAGGCGCGGGCTGGAGGCGGCGATTTCTTCCACATGGGCAATGCCCGCCGCAGATTCGATGATCACCTCCAAAGAGATGCGCTTTTTGCGGCCCTTCGCGGCCTCGATCGCAGTGACCAAAGCATCAACCGCATAAACATCCGCCGCACAGCCGACCTTGGGGATCATTATCTGATCAAGCCGTTCGCCCGCTTGTTCCAGAAGATCGACGACATCGCGGTACCAAAAGGGCGTATCAAGGCCATTGATTCGCACGCTCAGGTATTTGGTCCCCCAATCCACATCACTGATCGCCGCGATGATATTGCGGCGCGCCTCATCCTTGTCGCTGGGTGCTACAGAGTCTTCCAGATCAAGGTTGATCACATCCGCCGCCGAGGCTGCCATCTTCTCAAACAGCGCGGGGCGCGAGCCGGGGCCGAAAAGCTGGCAGCGGTTCGGGCGGGCAGGGGCGGCGGGCTGAAGACGAAAGCTCATGGCGCGGATCCTTGGTAAGGAAGTTTCGTGGCGGTTCGTGGTTTGGTTAGAATATTGCGCCGCAGCATGCAAGCGGGCTTTCGCAGATGCAGAAACCGGTTTGCATTTGGCGGGCAAGACGACATTCTGCGGCGGGGCAGGGTTCAAGGAGCGTGATGATGGCTGACATGTCGCTTAGGGAGGCGTTGAAAAGCAGGCGAACGATGCGAGCGTTTGGCGACAGGGCGGTACCGCGTGACGTTCTGGACCGGCTGCTTTGGGCCGCGCAAGGCATGACCGATGCGG
>JBATTI010000670.1:0-6892 GCA_049670445.1 Albidovulum sp.
GCATTGGCCATCCCATTGGGCCTCGCGCAGGCTGCGGGCCCTTGGTATCTGGCCCGTCCGGCGTCGATCTTTTGCACCATCAGTCGGGGCACCCCGCTTTTGCTGCAACTTTGGCTGCTTTACTACGGGCTCGGCTCCCTCTTCCCGTCGATCCCTTGGATACGTGAAAGCTGGCTTTGGCCGATCTTGCGGCAAGCATGGCCTTACGGCGTTCTGGCGCTGACACTCAGTTTCGCGGGATATGAGGGCGAGGTCATGCGCGGCGCTTTCAAGGGCGTGCCCAAGGGCCAGCTGGAGGCCGCCCGCGCCATGGGTATGCCGCGCCTGACGATATTGCGCCGCATCTGGATGCCGCAGGCCATCCATCGCGCCTTGCCGACACTTGGCGGCGAAGCGGTGCTGCAACTGAAGGCGACACCTTTGGTGGCCACGATCACCGTGGTCGATATCTATTCGGTGGCCAACCGGGTGCGACAAGATACCTTCATCATCTATGAGCCGCTGATCTTGTTGGCGATTGTCTATATGATGATTACTGGTGTCATCGTTCTGGCCTTCCGCTGGCTTGAAAACCGGGTGCCATCGCGCGTCGCATAGGCCAATCCGCTATTTCCGGTTTGACGAAGGCGGGTCAGGATGCGATGTCCATGGTTGCCGCATTTCGAAGGATAGTCCCATGCCCAAGTATCGTTCCCGCACCACCACCCATGGCCGCAATATGGCGGGTGCGCGCGGTCTATGGCGCGCCACAGGTATGAAGGATGGCGATTTCGGCAAGCCGATCATCGCCATTGTCAACAGCTTTACCCAATTCGTGCCCGGCCACGTGCACCTCAAAGACCTTGGTCAGCTGGTCGCGCGCGAGATTGAGAAGGTCGGCGGGGTCGCCAAGGAATTCAACACCATCGCCGTTGATGATGGCATCGCCATGGGACATGATGGCATGCTCTATTCTTTGCCGTCACGCGAACTGATCGCAGACAGCGTCGAATATATGGTCAATGCGCATTGCGCCGACGCAATCGTTTGCATCTCGAACTGCGACAAGATCACACCCGGCATGTTGATGGCGGCGATGCGGCTTAACATTCCGGCGGTTTTCGTTTCGGGCGGTCCGATGGAAGCGGGCAAAGTCGTGCTCGATGGCAAGACCGTCGCGATGGATCTGGTCGATGCGATGGTTGCGGCGGCCGATGACAGTGTTTCTGACGAGGATGTCCTGAAGATCGAACAAGCGGCATGCCCGACCTGTGGGTCATGCTCGGGTATGTTCACCGCCAATTCGATGAACTGCCTGACCGAGGCTTTGGGCCTGTCGCTGCCCGGCAATGGGTCAACCCTTGCCACCCATGCCGACCGCGAGCGGCTGTTTTTGGAAGCTGGCCGCCTGATCGTCGACATCACCAAACGCTATTATGAGAAGGACGATGCCAGCGTCTTGCCACGCAATGTCGCCTCCAAAGCCGCGTTTGAAAACGCGATGACCTTGGATATCGCCATGGGCGGGTCCACAAATACGGTTTTGCATATTCTGGCGGCGGCGCATGAAGGCGGCATTGACTTCACGATGAAGGATATTGACCAGCTTAGCCGTCGGGTCCCGGTCTTGTGCAAAGTGGCACCGGCCAAGCAAGATGTTCACATGGAAGACGTGCACCGCGCCGGTGGCATCATGGCGATCCTTGGGCAGTTGGATGCGGCAGGCCTGTTGAACCGTGATGAACCGACGGTGCATTCCCAATCCATCGGGGCCGCGATTGATCATTGGGACATCAGCCGTACGACCGACGAATCTGTGCGGCATTTCTTTATGGCGGCCCCGGGTGGCGTGGCGACCCAGGTTGCCTTTAGTCAAAATCGCCGCTGGGAAAGCCTTGATCTTGACCGCGAAAAAGGGGCGATCCGTTCAGCAGAAGCGGCATTTTCCCAAGATGGCGGGTTGGCGGTGTTGTCCGGTAATCTGGCACCAGAAGGCTGCATCGTGAAGACGGCTGGGGTGGACGATTCCATTTTGGTCTTTGCCGGACCGGCCCGTGTTTACGAATCGCAAAACGCGGCGGTCGAGGCGATCTTGTCGAACCGTATCAAGGAAGGTGACGTTCTGGTCATCCGCTATGAAGGCCCCAAGGGCGGGCCGGGAATGCAGGAAATGTTGTATCCGACCAGCTACCTCAAATCCAAGGGGCTTGGCAAAGCCTGCGCGCTGATCACCGACGGGCGGTTTTCGGGCGGCACTTCGGGCCTGTCGATCGGCCATGTCAGCCCAGAAGCGGCTTCGGGCGGCCTGATCGGCCTGGTCCAAGAAGGTGACCGGATCGAGATTGATATTCCTGCGCGTTCCATCAGTTTGGCGGTCCCCGCAGCTGAACTCGCAACCCGGCGAAGCGAACAGGATGCAAAGGGCTGGAAGCCCGCAAAGCAGCGCCCGCGCAAGATCACTCAGGCCCTGCGCGCTTACGGGCTTTTTGCCACCTCGGCGGCCACCGGGGCCGTGCGCCAACTGCCAGACGAATAGGCATTTGCGACAATTGATCATCTGGCCTATAGCGGCCAGCGCCGGATAATAACCTTTACCCGGGGCCGTCGCAGACGAGTTATTCAACGAACATTGCGTCGCGATATGCGGGGCATATTGCATAAGGAAAATAAGATGTTTCGCGCACTTGTTGTGGAAAAAGATGATGCCGGGGCAACAAGTGCCTCGGTCCAGTCGCTGTCGGAAGATCGTTTGCCAGCGGGTGAGGTTACGGTGGCGGTCGAATATTCGACCATGAACTACAAGGACGGCCTTTGTGTTGGTTCGGGCGGCGGTCTGGTGCGGAACTATCCGCATGTGCCGGGTATCGACTTTGCCGGTACTGTCGAGGCCAGCGATGATGCGCGCTACAAGGCGGGCGACAAAGTTGTGCTGACCGGCTGGCGCGTGGGCGAGGCGTATTGGGGCGGTTATGCCGAAAAGGCGCGGGTCAAGGCCGATTGGCTGGTACCATTGCCGTCAGGGCTAAGCACGCGTTCGGCGATGGCGGTTGGCACGGCGGGTTTTACCGCGATGCTGGCGGTGATGGCGCTTGAAGATCACGGGCTGAAGCCGGGGCAGGGGCCGGTGCTGGTGACCGGTGCCGCGGGCGGCGTGGGGTCGGTTGCGACTGCCATTCTTGCAAATCTTGGTTATGAGGTTGCGGGCGTCACCGGGCGGCCAGAGACCGCAGAATACCTGCGCTCGCTTGGGGCCACGCAGATTGTGGCGCGCGAAGATCTGGCCGAAACCGTCAAGCGCCCGCTTGAGGCCGAGACCTGGGCGGGCTGTGTCGATGCTGTGGGCGGTGCCATGTTGGCACGGGTGCTGGGGCAGATGAAATATGGCGCATCAGTTGCGGCCGTTGGTCTGGCGGGTGGTGCGGGCTTGCCTGCAACCGTCATCCCGTTCCTGTTGCGGGGGGTCAATCTTTTGGGGATCGATTCCGTGATGCGCCCCTATGCCGACCGTTTGCGTGCTTGGGACCGGGTCGCAAGGGATTTGCCGATGGACAAGCTCGAAGCGATGATCCGTCCGGCAGGTCTGGCCGATCTGCCCGATCTGGGCGCGGCAATCCTGAAAGGCAATGTACAGGGCCGGATTGTGGTTGACGTTAAGGCCTAAGCGTCGGTTAGGAAATTGGTGTTTGACGCCGGGGGCGTTTGGGCGAAAACTGAACATGGGTGTGCGGTGTAGGCCGCACACCGGTTGCCAAGGAACATAGTGATGAACGCCCCGCTTTCACCTGCCGCCGAGTTGCACATGAATGTGTCGGTTCCGTTTGAACGGGCCCGCGCCATGCCCAAATCAGTCTATACCTCGCCCAGTTTCGCGCAGTTGGAAGACCGTCATATCTTTGGTCAAGAATGGCTCTGCGCCGGGCGCGCAGAGTCTTTGCCAAAACCCGGTGACTATCTGACCATGAAAATCGCGGGCGAGCCGGTCGTTGTTTTGCGCGACCGCGACGGCGAAATCCGTGCCATGTCAAACGTTTGCCGCCACCGCATGTCGGTGTTGCTGGAAGGGCGAGGCTCGGCCAAGACCATCACCTGTCCCTATCACGCCTGGACCTACAACCTTGACGGATCCTTGCGCGGCGCGCCTGCGATGACGCAAAATGAAAGCTTTTGCAAAGATCAGGTGCAACTGCCTAAACTGCGCTGCGAGCTTTGGCACGGTTGGATCATGGTGACATTGAACCCCGACGCGCCGTCACCTGCGGCGCGGTTGTCGGGGCTTGATGATCTGATTGGCAAATATCAGATGGAAAATTACCAGGAAAACTTCCGCGAAAGCTTTCGCTGGGCGACCAATTGGAAAGTGCTGGCCGAGAATTTCATGGAAAGCTATCACTTGCCCATGTGTCATGCCGATACGATCGGCGGTCATGACGATCTGATGAAGATGGTCTGCCCGGAAGGCACCGACGCCTATAACTCCCATTTCCTCTTGAAAAACGACGAGCTTGATCTTGCCCTTGCCCATCCAAGCAACACGATATTGCAAGGGGATGAGCGCCGCACCACATGGTTGCTGGCGATCTATCCCTCTTTGATGATCACCCTGACGCCGGGATATTTTTGGTATCTGTCGCTGACGGCGGATGGCCCGGGTCATGTGAATGTTTTGTTCGGCGGCGGTCTTGCCCCGGAATTTGTCAATGATCCGAAATCGGCTGAACATTTTGCCAAGCTGAAAACGCTTTTGGATGAGGTGAATGACGAAGATAAGGGCTGTACCGAGCGTGTCTTTCAAGGCCTTTGTGCATCGATGTCTGAACCGGGCCCGCTAAGCCATCTTGAGCGTCCGAACTACGAATTCGCGCAATATATCGCGGCGCGTATTCCGGCCTGAGGGGGGCAGGGCGCTTATCGCCCCGTAAGCCAATTGCCCAATGCGGCAAATCTGGATGGCCCGCCACCGGTTTGCTCTTCGCGCCGGTCAGCCGTGCCGTAAAGCGCATACATGCCTTGCACCCCCAACCAGCGAAGCGGTTCAGGCTCCCATCTGCGAACCTTGCGGTTTACCCATGGCAAGGTGGTCAGATCAGTTTCGCGCCCAAGTGCCAGATCGGCCAGCGTCCGTCCTGCCAGATTTGATGTCGAAACCCCAACCCCGACATAGCCCCCGGCACTGCCTTGGCCGCTTTCAGGGTCAAATGCCACGGTCGCACACCAGTCGCGCGGCACACCCAGAACCCCACACCATGCGTGGTCCACCGCGGCGTTGCGGGCGGCCGGGAAATGCCGGTGCAAGATAGCCATCAACCGGCGGATGGTTTCATTATCTGGTGCGCCGCGCGCGTCGATGTCAGACCCAAAACGGTAGGGCACGCCGCGCCCGCCAACCGCGATACGGCCCTCTCTGGTGCGCTGGCAATAGCAATAGCTGTTTTTGAAATCTCCAACTATTTCAAGTCCTTGCCCTCCGATCTTTGACCATCTCTTATCGCCCAGAGGCTCTGTCACGATCAGCGCCGAATTAAGGGGCAGCCATTCACGCTTCAATCCCGGCAAAGTGGCGGTGAAACCTTCCGTCGCGCGTAGAATAATCGGGGCGCTGATGGTTCCAAGCGGGGTTCGCACGCGGCCATTTTCAATCTGTGTGACGGTGGTTCCCTCCACGATACGCACGCCAAGACGCTCAACCGCTGCGGCCAGCCCGCGCACCAGTTTCGCGGGCTGAACACGGGCCACGCCCGACACCAGCATGCCGCCCAGAACACCCGGTATATTGACCCTTGCGCGGGCGTCATCCCCGCCGATTTCGTGAACCCTGCTTTCCCCCCAATGACGCCGATCTGCGACCTCGGCCTTCATTCTGACCGCCTGAGCCGGGTTCACCGCCACCATAAGCTCATCCGTCTCGTAGATATCGGCGTCGATGCCTTCGGCCCGGGCCACGCGGATCACCTCTTGCACAGTCCCGCCCATGGCCTGCACCATCGACCGCACGCCGGTTTCATCGCCGTTGGTCAGATATTTTTCATGCGACCAGGCAAAACCGCCGGTAAGCCAACCGCCGTTACGCCCGGAGGCGCCAAATCCGGCAAACTCCTTCTCGACCACCACTATATTAAGGTTCGGGTCGGCTTTCTTAAGGTAGTAGGCCGACCAAAGCCCGGTATAACCCGCGCCGATAATGCAAATATCGGCGTTTGTATCGCCATCAAGTGCCGCGCGGATGGAAGGCAGGCCGCCGATGTCGGCGTACCAAAAAGAAACGTCACCGGTTTTCTTGGGCTTGGTCATCGGGGCTCACAGCAATGTTTGTGCAGGTGGCAAAGCTTACCGGGTGAATGGCCGCTTGGCGAGGCGACATTCAGGCAAAATACCTGTGCCCCAGAAGCAAAAAACGGGCCGTTAGGCCCGTGAATGCGCATCATCGGTAGAAAGAAAGCTTAGCCGCCCCAAGTCCGGATCGGGCCGCAGTCCATATGAACGAAATTCGAGCGCGAATACTTCCCGACACCGCCGGCACTGCAAGCCGTTGCGGCGCGGTAGATTTGGCCAACCGACCGGGCTCTTAACCGCAGATCAGCGGCCTGACCCGCCATATGCAGCGATTTCTTCGCGACACCACGTGAAGATGACCGCAGCATCGCATTGGTCTTTGCCGTGCGGTATCCAGACAAAAGCATATAGGGTTCGCTTACGTTCAACAGTCTGTGGGCGGCGGCTGCTATATCGATCGTGCGCGGGTCAATTTCCTTGACCTCATTTGACCGCCAGTCGCGCATGAAAAAGTTGATCTCGTTCAGGGCCTCGGGGATGTATTCGCCCTCGATCCAATAGATCGAGTTCAAGGTTTCACCGGTGCGGCCAGAATACATCGAGATGCGGCGCACATCGCCTGCACCGCGCAAAAGACCGAAAG
>JBATTI010000671.1:0-2068 GCA_049670445.1 Albidovulum sp.
ACTGACAGCAGCCCCAAGGGCGGGGGGGACGGAGTGATCATGACCGAAGTAACGCGCGAAGCGATGGAATATGATGTGGTGATCGTGGGCGCGGGGCCTGCGGGCCTGTCGGCGGCGATCCGCCTAAAGCAGCTTGATGCCGATTTGAACGTCGTCGTGCTTGAAAAAGGCTCGGAAGTGGGCGCGCATATCTTGTCGGGGGCCGTGCTTGACCCTGTGGGTCTTGATGAACTCTTGCCCGATTGGCGCAATATGGGCGCGCCGATCAAGACCGAGGTCAAGAAAGACAATTTCTACGTGCTGGGTGAAGCCGGTCAGATGCGCATCCCCAACTGGCCGATGCCGCCCCTGATGAACAACCACGGCAAATACATCGTTTCCATGGCCAATGTCTGCCGCTGGATGGCCGAACAGGCCGAAGGGTTGGGGGTGGAGATTTTCCCCGGCATGGCGTGTTCAGAGCTGGTGTACGGCGACAAGGGCGAAGTCAAAGGCGTGGTTGCGGGTGAATTTGGCAAGAACGCTGACGGCACGATTGGCGACAGCTATGAGCCGGGGATGGAGCTGCACGGCCAATATGTCTTCCTCTCGGAAGGTGTGCGGGGATCGCTTGCCAAGGAAGTGATGGCAAAATACGACCTCTCCAAAGGACATGAGCCGCAAAAATTCGGCCTTGGCATGAAAGAGATATGGGAGATTGACCCCGCAAAGCACAAGCCGGGCACCGTTACCCATACGATGGGCTGGCCCTTGGGTTCCAATGCCGGTGGCGGGTCTTTCATCTATCATCTTGAGAATAATCAGGTCTATGTCGGCTTTGTGGTTCACCTGAACTACAAGAATCCGCATCTTTATCCCTACATGGAATTCCAGCGTTTCAAGCATCACCCGATGGTGGCCGAGCTTTTGAAGGGCGGCAAACGCGTGGCTTACGGCGCGCGGGCAATTTCCGAAGGTGGCTGGCAGTCTATCCCGAAAGTCGTCGCACCCGGTGTGGCACTTCTGGGCTGTTCCGCCGGTCTGGTGAATGTGCCGCGCATCAAGGGCAACCATAATGCGATGTTGTCGGGCAAGGCTGCGGCCGAGGCCGCCTATGCCGCAATCCAAAGCGGGCGCGAAGGTGATGAGCTGACAGCCTATGAGGCCGATCTGCGCAGCGGGCCGATTGCCAATGACCTCAAGAAAGTGCGCAACGTCAAACCGATGTGGTCGCGGTGGGGTATGATCCCGTCGTTGGTGCTCGGTGGCTTCGACATGTGGACGAACAACCTGTTCGGCCTGTCGCTTTTTGGCACCCTGAAGCACGGCAAAACCGATGCAGCCGCGACCGGCGAGGCGAAGGACTACCCCAAGATCGACTATCCCAAGCCGGATGGGGTCTTGTCGTTTGACCGGCTGACCAACGTGTCATTCGCCGCCACCAACCACGAAGAAAGCCAGCCCTGCCACCTGCATTTGAAAGATGCGTCCGTGCCAATAGCGGTCAATCTTGCGAAATTCGATGAACCCGCGCAGCGCTATTGCCCTGCGGGCGTCTATGAGGTGCTGCAAGAAGACAGCGGTCCGCGCTTTCAAATCAACTTTCAAAACTGCGTTCATTGCAAGACCTGCGATATCAAAGACCCCAGTCAGAACATCAACTGGACCACGCCGCAGGGTGGTGATGGGCCGAATTACCCGAATATGTGATCGCTTCGGGCCCAAGAATCGCAACATGGGGGCAGCCTGGCCGTTCCCATGGATTGCCTTGGCCGAGGCGTCAGACTAGGGTCAGGCCAAGCGCATCTGCCCCGGGAGACGCCAGTGACGTCGAAGCTTCTTTTACCACTTGTTGCCACCCTTGGCTTTGGATGGGTTGGCACCTGTCAGGCCGATGGCGTGGCCGGGCCTTATCTGGCCGGCCGCGTGGCCAGCTTTCAATCCGATTACGCGGCGGCCGCCGATTACTTTACCCGGTCGCTGGTGGGCGATCCGGGCAACGTCTCGATCATGGAAAACGCGATCTTGTCGCATATCGGGGTCGGGGCCTTTGACAAGGCGCTGACGATTTCTGGTGGGCTGGATGCCG
>JBATTI010000672.1:0-3884 GCA_049670445.1 Albidovulum sp.
GAGATGAACGCGCTTTTGCGCGAGATGGAGGCAACCCCGCTATCGGGCCAGTGCAACCACGGTCGCCCCACTTATGTGGAACTCAAACTCACTGATATCGAACGGCTATTCGGACGCACATGATCACCATCAATGGCCAAAGCTATGCACTGGAAGACCCGATCACCCGTGCCATTCTAGGGGGTGGCGCGCTGGTGCTTTTGCTTTTCATCTTGCTTATCATAACCCTGCGCGCCGCATCGCGTTCGGCCAAGATGAGCGAGCCTATGCTGTACCAGATGCAAAATCTGGGCAGCCGGGTTCACTCGCTTTCCGACGGCCAACAGCAGCTTTCGGGCGGCCTGACCCATGTGTCCGAAGCGCAGGCCACGTCACAGGCCAAGATGTTGCAACTGATGGAACAACGCCTGGCCGATGTCACCCGCAACATGTCGGAATCGCTGCAAGGCACCGCCACCCGCACCGCCCGCGGTCTGGGCGAGCTGCAACAAAGGTTGGAAACCATCGACAAGGCCCAGGAAAATATCACCAAACTGTCGGGCGATGTGCTGTCGCTTCAAGATATCCTGTCGAACAAGCAGACCCGCGGCGCCTTTGGTGAGATTCAACTGAACGACATCGTTCACAAGGCCCTGCCGCCTGATGCCTTCACGCTGCAAGCGTCCCTTTCCAACGGCAAACGCGCCGATTGCCTGATCCATCTGCCGAACCCGCCCGGCCCGATCGTGATCGACAGCAAATTCCCGCTGGAGGCCTATGAGGCCTTGCGCCGCGCCTCTAACAATTCCGAACTGATCGAAGCGCAAAGGATGCTGAAAATCTCGGTCCGCAAGCACATCAAGGATATTTCGGAACGCTACATCCTTGATGGCGAAACCGCTGATGGTGCCTTGATGTTTCTGCCGTCAGAGGCGGTCTACGCCGAACTTCACGCCAATTTCCCCGAACTGGTCCGCGAAGGTTTCACCGCCAAGGTCTGGATCGTTTCGCCCACCACCTGCATGGCCACGCTCAACACCATGCGGGCGATTTTGAAAGATGCGCGGATGCGCGAACAGGCGGGCGCCATTCGCACCACGCTCAAGCAATTGCACCGCGATGTTGAACTGGTGGTGGATCGGGTCGCCAAGCTTAACACCCATTTCACTCAGGCGCGCGGCGACCTTGACGGCATCACCACGGCCGCCGAACGCGCCGGCAAACGCGCCGCCCGCCTTGATAATTTCGACTTTGAGGAATTGGCACCCGAGCCTGACACCGCAACTGTTGTGCCCTTGGTCAAACCGCAAAGCTGATGCCGCCGGGGCAGGGATGCGGGGTCAAACCCCGCACCGCCAAGGTCAGTTTGACAATTCAAGTCGGCCCAGCCGGGCAAAGAACGTCTCGCCGGAACTGTCGTCAACGCCGTCGTTATCGGTGCTAAGCCAGGCTGATCCATCCGGGAATATCGCAAGGCCCTCGACCTTTTCCGCCACATAGCCCCCATTGGCGGCAAGTTCCGGGATCAGATCGCGGACCTCTTGCTTGCTGACAACAGGCAGCGGGCCGCCCAAGGCTGCGGGCACCATTTCACTGGCCGCAATGCGGTAGATCTTTTTGATCGCCGCATTCGCACCGATTTGATTGTCGCGTTCGATCACATAGAAATCGCCCGCATGCGCCACGATCTCTGACAATCCGACCCAACCTTCGCTTTCGGCGGCCTTCGGGTAATGCACCGCACCCCATTCTTCGGTTTCGATATTGTAGGAAACCAGTTTGACGTGATCCGCCGGATCATCGGCCCATTCACGCTGAACCGCCATCCAAAGCGTGTCACCGATCAGAGTGATCCCCTCAAATCCGAAGCGCGTTTCAACCGCCAGCAGTTCGGACGGCAGGCTGATTTCTTGCTTGATCTCGCCCTTGGCGTTCACATGATAGATCGCATGCGGAACAAGGCGGTCGGTGCGCCCTTCCGAGGCCAGCCAATATCCGCCTTCGCCGTCCAATGTGATGCCTTCAAGGTCAAGCTTCTGGGCCGCAAAGCCGCCGCGCGTGACCGGTAGCGCATCGGTGATCTGCGCGGGCGTCACCTTGGTATCAATTGTGAAGATCGTCGGCTGGTAGCCATAAAAACTGTCGTTGACCGCATAGATCATGCCATCATCACCGGCCACCATGCCCGAAATCGCCCCCCAGCCAATCAGGCGGTCTGCACCGGCCGAGGTCAGCTGCGGATAGGCGGCGGGGGCCTCTTGGTATTCATAGATCATCACATGGCTGCGCGCGCCGCCATCTTCGATCAGATCCGCCTCATTTGCGGTGATGAAAAGGTTGCGCGATGGGATTGCAACGGCCCCTTCAGGGGCTATGCCGGATGGCAACAACTGCCTGAGCACCGGAGCCGTCAGGTCCGTGACATCATAAACCCCGGCGACAGAGGCGCGTTCGGCCAGAACGAAGACATATGGCGTGTCGCCAAACTTGGCGAATTCCATGCCTTCAGGCTCGGCACCCTTCGCGTCAGAACGTTTGTCAGGATAGTGACCGGCCTGAATGATCGCACGTTCAAAGCTGTTGCCAGCCTCAAACACTTCTGTGCCGTCCTTGTTGAAAATCGTCCAGCCCCGCGCGCCGCCATCCATATCGCCTTCATTGGCGATGGCAAAATGGCTATCGTCCAGCCATTGCACACCATCAGGTTCGCGCAAGCGCCCCGGCTGGCTTTCGGTGAAAATCAATGCCGCGCGTTCGTCGGTTGCGTCGATCTGATCCAGGTCAACGGCACCGGCAGAAAAGTGGTTCAATACCACACCGGCCTTTGACAGAACCGCAATGTGATTGTTTTCTTGCAATGTCACCACAATCTCGCCAAGCGCGTTCACATCGACGAATTCAGGCTCCGGATCTTCGGGCGAGATTTCGGCAAGACCGGTCATCTCGATCTTGACCATGCTGTCACAGGCCACTGTGCCACCGGCCATATCAAGCGTCACAACATAACCCGCAGGTGCCTGGCCAACCCGCCCGTCGCCCGCGTCTTCGTCACGCTCATTCTCGATCGCGACCGCGATAAAGCTGCCGTCAGGGGCGATGGCGGTGCTGTCAGGCTGTCCGCCCAGATCGCATGCGGTAATCTCTTGCATCGAGTTGATGTCAAAGGCCTTCATCACCCCCGATGGATCGGTATAGCTGTCCGAGGTGTTGACGCTGACAAATGCGGTTGTGCCGATGATCGACACGGCTGTCGGCTCTCCGCCCACATCGATGTTGCCCATTGCCTTGGGCGCGCGTGGGTCGGGGATGTCGATAAAGCCGACCGCGCCCAAGACGCTGTCGGAATAGGCCAGGACCATGCCGTCGCTTGATGCGCTGATGATCTCGGCCGATGATTCTGCGAATGGATCGGCGTTGTTTGCATTGGTGGCAAAGCTGCTGATCCGGTTGAAATTCATATCTGCCGCAGCCGCCGTCGCAAGGATGGCGATGGCAGAGGTCGTGCCGACAAGTTTCAATGACATAGGTGTCAGTCCCCCAAATATTGACAAGCGGGGATACATAACCGCGCAGGCATGACCCGATCACGACGGTCTTGTAATAGTTGCATGACAGCCGCGCCTTTGTTTTGCGCAGCGCGGCGCTTGGCATTTTCACCGGTCTTGGTGGGTGCTAGACTTCAGCCATGCCCGTCCTGTTGATCCTTCTTTTGATCTCGGTCTTTGCCTATCTGTGGTTCGCGCGGCGGGGCACAACCTTGACCCGTGCGTGCCGCTGGCGATTGGACCGCAGCCTTGGCCCAACCCATCACCGTTGCACCGCTTGCGGGGCGGTCACCGAGGGCACACCGCGTCATTGTCTGCGCGCCCAGGAGTGACGCCGCCGCCCCGCCCGGAGAGGCTGCA
>JBATTI010000673.1:0-4767 GCA_049670445.1 Albidovulum sp.
GCCAAAACCGGGGAAATGCGGGCGCAAAGATCGGTGAAAGATTCGCCGCCGGGGGGGCGATGATTGGCAAGTGTTTCGGGCGACATCGGGCCCAGATCGGGCAGATCGGCGTAGCTTTGCCCCTCCCAAGCGCCGAAATCCTGTTCCCACAGGCGCGGATCGCTGGGCGGGGCCGCATCCGGCCAAAGGGCGGCGGCGGTCTGGTGGCAACGCAGGGCGGGGCTGGTGATAATGCGCGGCGGAGTGCCCAAAGCCCGGCGCAGGGCTGCTATTTTTGCGCCATCGCTGCAATCGGCCGGTACGTCGGTGCGGCCACATAGTTTACCTTCGGCCATGGCGGGGGCATGCCGGATCAATATCAGCTCTGTCGCGCGTCCGCCTTGCACTGTCGCATTCCCTCTTTCGTGACCGGCCCGTTTCTGCTTTGTCACCGAAGCATGAGCAAGACGATACTTATCACAGGCGGGGCCCGATCCGGCAAAAGCGTCATCGCCGAGACCAAAGCGCTATCGCTGGCGCCGCGGGCGGTTTATATCGCCACCGCCGAGGTCCGCGATGGCGAAATGGCGGCGCGCGTGACCGAACATCAAGCGCGGCGCGGCGACGAGTGGCAGAGCCATGCCGCCCCGTATGAGCTGTTGGAGATGTTGCAGGCGACGGATGGGCAGGGGCCAAGGCTGGTGGATTGCCTGACTTTGTGGCTTAGCAATCTGATGCTGGCGGGGCGCGATTGGCGCACAGAGGCGCATGCGTTGATCGCCGCGCTGCCCGATCTGCGCGACCCGGTTGTGATGGTGACGAATGAAGTGGGCGGCGGTATCGTCCCTGATAACAAACTGGCCCGCGATTTTCGCGATGCGGCGGGCCTTGTGAACCAATGGGTCGCGGCGGCTGCGGATGAAGTCATCCTTGCCGTGGCTGGCCTGCCTTTGAAAGTAAAATGAATGACGATGTTGACCAGACTTGCCGATATTTCGACCATTGGTGACAGCCTGCCCATGGCGGATGCCGAGGCGGCTGCGGCTGCGCGGGTTCGTCAGAACAGCCTGACCAAACCGCCCGGCTCACTCGGGCGGCTAGAGCAGCTGGCGGAATTCATGGCGGAATGGCGCGCAACCGCGCGGCCGGAGATTTGGGGCGCGCAGGCGTTGGTCTTTGCGGGCAACCACGGGATCTGTGCGCAGGGCGTTAACCCTTACCCGCAAGCCGTCACCGCGCAGATGGTGGCGAACTTTCAGGGCGGCGGTGCGGCGATCAACCAGCTTTGCGCGGTGAATGGGGCCGCTCTTTCAGTCATCGCGCTGGATCTGGACCGTCCGACCGGCGATTTCACCGAAAGAGCCGCGATGAGCGAGGAGGAATGTCTTGACGCCCTGAACCAAGGTGCGGCAGCGGTTGATCTGGGCGCCGATGTGCTGATCTTGGGCGAAATGGGTATTGGCAATTCGACGGTGGCCGCCGCACTGGCCGCCGCGTGTTTCGGTGGCCCGGTTGCTGACTGGGTTGGGGCGGGAACAGGCTCTGACACAGCGGGAATCGCGCGAAAAGTCGATGCGATTGAACGCGGTCTGGCGCTTCATGCAAGCACCAAGGGCAATGCAGCGGCGATCCTTGCGGCCTTGGGGGGGCGCGAACAAGCGGCGATTTGCGGGGCGGTTCTGGCGGCACGCGCCGCGCGGATTCCGGTTATTCTGGATGGGTTCATCTGCACGGCGGCGGCGGCGGTTTTGCATGCAGCCGATCCGCGTTTGCTTGACCACTGCCTTGTCGGGCATGTCAGCGCCGAACCCGGCCACCGCAAACTTTTGGACGCCATTGGCAAGCGCCCGGTTTTGGAGTTTGACATGCGGCTTGGCGAAGGTTCGGGGGCCGCATTGGCGCTGGGGATCGTTCGCGCCGCATTGGCCTGCCACAACGGCATGGCCACATTCGGCGAAGCGGGCGTGTCAGAGACATGAAAGAATCGCCGCTATTGGCAAGGCTGAATGACGTCAGGATGGGGTTTCTGACGCTGACGCGGCTGCCGATGGGGGTGATTTCGGGTGTTGTCCCTTCGATGGCGGCTTCGGCATGGTCCTGGCCCTTGGTCGGGGCGGTTGTGGGCGCGATTTCAGGGCTGATCTATTGTGCAGCACTTTGGCTTGGAATCGCGCCGATGCTGGCGGCGGCATTGGCGATTGCGACCTTGGTTCTGGTGACGGGGGGGCTGCATGAAGACGGGCTTGCCGATCTTGCCGATGGCTTTGGCGGCGGACGCGACCGGGCGCGGGTGCTTGAGATCATGCGCGACAGCCGGATCGGCAGTTACGGGGCCATAGCGATTGGTTTTTCGCTTCTGATCCGGGTTGTGGCGCTGGGCGGGCTGGGCGCTTGTGCGGGTTTTTGGGCGCTGATCGGGCTGGGGGCCGCCAGCCGCGCGGGCCTGCCTGCCGTCTTGCGCATGGTGCCGTCGGCCCGCGATGACGGGCTTGGGCATGCGGCAAGCGGTGTTTCGGCGCAGGCCTCAATTCTGGCTCTGACGCTGGGGTTTTTGGCACTTTTGCCGCTGGGCCTAAGCGTGGCTTTTGGCGTTGCCGTGGCTGTTGCCTGCGTGACCGCAGGCTTGGGCCTTTGGGCCAAAGCGCGGATCGGCGGGCAGACCGGTGATGTTTTGGGGGCCATGTGCCAACTGGGCGAAATCGCCGGCTGGCTGGTGGTGTCGGCGCATCTGCAGGCGGCCTGACCAATTCACCTTGCGGGTGGCTCTGGGGGCAGTAAGGTTGCGCGGATGAATGATGTGCTTATGGATTTTGACCGCAGCTTTACGCTTTTGACCGACGACGCCACCGCCGGTCTGGCGCGGCGGATCGCGCCGGTTTTGGCTGCGGGCGACGTGATCTTGCTGAAAGGGCCGATTGGCGCGGGCAAGACCCATTTTGCCCGATCGCTTATTCAGGCGCGGCTTGCCGAATTGGGCCGCGCGGAGGATGTGCCCTCGCCCACTTTCACGCTTGTGCAGGTTTATGAGGCGGGTCCGGTTGAGATTTGGCATGCCGATCTTTACCGGCTGACCCAAGCGGATGAGGTGGTGGAACTTGGCCTAGCGGATGCCTTTGAGGCGGGTATTTGCCTTGTCGAATGGCCCGAACGGCTTGGGCGCTATGCCCCTGCGAATGCCCTGACCTTGTCGCTTGCACCCGACAGTTCGGGCACTGCGCGGCGCGCCCATCTATGCGCCAGTGACCAGCGCTGGGCGGGGCTGTTTACGGTGCTTGACGGGGCCGGATATCTTGATGAGTGACGCCAGATCCGCCGAAATAGAGACGTTTTTGCGCGGCTGTGGCTGGCAGGATGCCGATATGGAGCCGCTGGCCGGTGATGCCTCTTCCCGGCGTTATTTCCGGTTGCGGCGTGGCGAGGACCCCGCGGTTTTGATGGATGCGGATCCGGCCAATGGCGAAAGCGTGGGGCGGTTTTCGCGCGTGGGGCGGTGGCTTTTGCAAAAGGGCTATTCGGCGCCGCGCATTTTTGCACAAGATGCAACGCGCGGCTTTTTGCTGATGGAAGATCTTGGCGATGCGCTTTTCGCGCGTCTGGTGGCGGACCGGCCCGGCGATGAGATGTGGCTTTACCGCGCGGCCACCGATTTTGTGGCCGACCTTCATCGGCAAAGGCCGCCAGCCTTCCTGGCCCGTGCCGATGGCCCTGCCCTGGCCGATCTGGTGGCCTTGGCGCCGCAGTGGTATTTGCCCGGAATTGGGGCCGAACCGGGTGCAAGCGCGGATCGGATAGCGCCGCTGATCGGCACGCTTTATGATGGTTTGGCCGATATGGCGCCGGTGGTTTCCCTGCGCGATTTTCACGCCGAAAATCTGATCTGGCTTGATGCGCGGCAAGGTCCGGCGCGGGTCGGGCTGTTGGATTTTCAGGACGCTTTCGTCACCCACCCGGCCTATGATCTTGTCTCACTTTTGCAAGACGCGCGGCGCGATGTTTCGGCACGGACCGAGGCGGATTGTCTGGGCCGCTACATGCGTGGGAAGGGCCTTGATCAAGACGCATTTCTTGGTGCCTATGCCTTGATCGGCGCGCAGCGGGCCTTGCGCATATTGGGTATTTTTGCGCTCCTGTGCCTGCGGGATGGCAAACCGCGCTATTTGGAATTTGTTCCGCGTGTCTGGCGCTATCTTGAGCGAAATTTACACCATCCGGCGCTGGCGCCGCTGGCGGAAGCGGTGCAAAATGGCCTGCCGGAACCCACGGCTGAACGGCTTGAAAGGATCGCGCAAAAATGCGGCAACTTCCGCGATCATTGATGCTTTTTTCGGCTGGGTTCGGCACAAGGATGGCCGCACTTACCGCAGATCGGCCCAAACCATTGATCAAGGTCGCGGGGCAGGCGCTGATTGATCATGCCTTGGCCCAGGCGCAGGGTGTCGAGCGGATCGTGGTCAACCTGCACTACCGCCCCGAACAGATCCGCGCGCATCTGGCAGGGCGGCCAGAAATCGCGTTTTCGCCTGAGTTAGAGACTATTTTGGAAACCGGTGGCGGGCTGCGCAAGGCGTTGCCGCTGTTGAATAGTGACCCGGTCTATACGCTTAATACCGATGCGGTCTGGACCGGGCCGGGGGCGCTTGGGCAGCTGGCCGATGCCTGGGATCCGGCGCGGATGGACGGGCTTTTGCTGCTTGTGCCGCTTGCGCGGGCCGTCGGGCACCGGGGCGCGGGCGATTTTTCGATCGACGGCGCCGGGCAGCTTCGCCGTGGGGGGGATCTTGTCTATAC
>JBATTI010000674.1:0-3792 GCA_049670445.1 Albidovulum sp.
GTTGTACAAACGTTTGATTTTTTGCACAACTTAGTTATAAATTGGCCAACCGTGCAAAAATAACCCGACAAGGGACCGCACAACCAAGCGAAAATGAAACGCGCGCTGGCTCATAGGGAGGGCTAAAAATGGCAGCAGCTCTGACAATAATCATATCATTTGGAATACTTATGGCGCTTGCGCTGGTGGTATTCTGCGTCGTCAAGTGGTGGGGGATGCCGGTGGTGGGCGTCACACCCGTCCCGCTTTTCACCTTCATTGCGATTCTCTTCACATCCGGTCTGGATGTGGGCCTGATCATGTTCCCGCTGGGTGAATTCCCGACCTATGCGAACACGGTGGACGGGCCAGAATATGGGTTCACCAACCCGCTGGCGATCGAGTTCGGGTTTTGGGGCTTCCTGATCTGGAGCTTCTATTTCCTGACCAGCTTTTACTTTTGCGCGATCGAGCCGCGGGTGAAGTTCTTTGAAATCCCCTTCGTTCGGATCCTGAACAACATCGTCATCATCGGCACCTGCGCCTTTACCGCCAGCTTGTTCCTTGTCTACCTGCCCTTCTACATCCCCGAAATTGGCGATGGCGAAAGCGTTGTGGCGACATTCTATGTCATCGTCTTTTGTGTGATCCTTGCGGCCGCCTATTCAAGCACGGACATCAAGTTTGTGAAGGTTCTAAGCGTTGGATCAACCTATCTGTTCCTGGCGCTGATCGGGTTGATGTGGTTGACCGGCGGGCTTGGGCTGGGCCAGATGGGGTCGACGATGTCCCTGATCGGCGGCTATTTCACCAACCTTCACAAGTTTGTAATTCCGATCAATGCCTATCATGAATTCTACCTTTTCTGGTGGTTTGCATGGTCGATCATGATCGGGCAGTTCACATCGCGGTTTGTCGGCGGGCTTAAGACACAGCATCTGTTGCTGGCGCTTCTGGTGATCCCGTCGATCCCCTTGGCGATCTGGTTCTCGATCCTTTACCACTACTATGTGAATGAGATCAGCACGACGGGCTTCCTGAATATCGCAATGATCATTGTCGGCATTACCTTTGTCATCAACTCACTCGACAGCCTGATCAGGCTTTATTCCGACAACCTGTCGATCACGACAGAGCGGTTCGGCAAAGGCGCCTATATTGCGGGTAACGTCGCGGTGTTGTTTGGCCTCACGCTGTTGTTCAAAAGCCAGTGGCTTCAGATCCAGTGGATCGGGGCGGTTGTGGTGGGCATCTATCTGGCCTGTGTTGCCTATATTTTGCTGACCAAGCGCCGCGAGGTCCTTTCGATCATCTCCTCTCCGGAGGAAAACGAGCTGGACTTCACGAAAATCGAAGCCGCGAAGTAAGGCTTTGCATCAGCCGCGCCCGCAGAATGTGCGGGCGCGGTTTTTTTATTGATGGATCTTGCCCCGCCGGGCCGGGTAGCGGCGCTTTATCGGGAATGATGCACTGTGCGCATCAAACCACCCCGGACGGGTGCGAATTGCGCAATTCCCCTATACATTCGTGCTTTTTGGCTTTAGGGGCCTTTATTCCCTTTGCCCCTTCCTTCCGCCCCTGCCGGTGATCCGGCGCAGCACGTGGCCATATGGCCCGCCGCAAGTCAAAAAAGCAGTTCCGATGACCCAGATCATGATCCCGACCCTTGCAGATGCCCTGGCCAAGCGTGGCTATGAAACGCTGACCCCGGTGCAAGACGCCGTGACCAAGCCCGAGCTTGAGGATGCCGATCTGCTGGTTTCGGCGCAAACCGGATCGGGCAAGACCGTGGGCTTTGGCCTTGCGATTGCGCCCACGCTTCTTGGCGGCGCCGAGCGTTTTGGCCCCGCCGTCAGCCCGCTTGCGCTGATCATCGCGCCGACGCGCGAGTTGGCCTTGCAGGTCAAACGCGAACTGGCCTGGCTTTATGAAGCGGCTGGTGTGTCGATGGCGTCTTGTGTGGGCGGCATGGATATGCGCGATGAACGCCGGGCACTGGACCGGGGGGCGCATATCGTTGTGGGGACGCCGGGGCGGCTTAAGGACCATATTCAGCGCGGATCGCTTGATTTGGGCATGATCCGCGCCGTGGTGCTGGATGAGGCCGATGAGATGCTGGATCTGGGCTTTCGCGAGGATCTGGAATTCATTCTGGGCGCGGCCCCCGAAAGCCGCAGGACGCTGATGTTTTCAGCGACGGTGCCAAAAACCATCGCGGCCCTTGCCAAGAGCTTTCAAAAGGACGCGGTCCGCGTCACGACAGCAGGCGAGCGTAGCCAGCATGCCGACATCGAATACCGCGCCATGCAGGTGGCACCCTCGGATGCGGAAAATGCCATTGTGAATGTCTTGCGCTTTTATGAGGCGCAAAATGCCATCGTCTTTTGCAACACGCGTATTGCGGTGAACCGGCTGGTTACCCGCCTGTCGAACCGCAGCTTTTCGGTGGTCGCTTTGTCGGGTGAGCTGAGCCAGAATGAGCGGACCCATGCGCTGCAAGCGATGCGCGACGGGCGTGCGCGGGTCTGTGTGGCCACCGACGTGGCCGCGCGCGGGATTGATCTGCCCAACCTCGAACTGGTGATCCACGCCGATCTGCCGACCAATGCCGATACATTGCTGCACCGTTCCGGCCGGACGGGCCGCGCCGGGCGCAAGGGTGTCAGTGCGATGATCGTCACCCGCAATGCCCGCAAGAAGGCCGAAAGCCTGTTGCGCTTTGCCAAGGTCAATGCCGAATGGGGCGATGCGCCTTCGGTTGATGCGGTTGAACGGCGCGATGCCGAACGCCTGTTGGAAGACCCGGTCTGGAGCGAGGCCGCAACCGAGAATGAAAGCAATTTCGCCGCTGAATTGTTGAAACTCTACAAGCCCGAACAGATCGCGGCGGCTTACGTCCGGCTTTACAAGGGCAACCGCTCGGCCCCCGAAGAGATTGCCGCAGGTGGCGGCAATGATGGTGGCGCGCGCCCGGCCTTTGGCCCAAGCCAGTGGTTTTCGGTTTCCGTCGGACGCGCCCAGAACGCCGAGCCGCGCTGGCTTTTGCCGATGCTGTGCCGGTCGGGCAATATCAGCCGCGAGGATGTCGGCGCCATCCGGGTGCAAGAAACCGAGACCTATGTCGAGGTGCTGCAATCCAGTGCGGCACGGTTGCTGGCGGCGGTCGGATCGGGCGGCAAACTTGAGGGGGATGCGGTCTTGACCGCCCTGTCGAAGCCGCCATTTGGCGAACGTGTGCCGCAAGCCGCCCCCCCGGCCCCGGATTACAAATCCAAACGCAAGCATATTCCCGGCGCCAAGAAGGCGTTTGAGAAAAAACCCTATGCGCCCCGTGAAGACCGCCCCTTCGAGCACAAGATGCGTGATGAGCGGCCCCATGTTGACAAGCGGCAATCTGAAAAGCCGCAATTTGACAAACCGCAATCTGACAAACCGCGCACAGATACCCCGCAAAACCCAAACAAACCCGACCGCGCCGAGCGTAAGCCGCGCCATATCCCCCGTCAGGTTGCCGCCGAACATGGGCTGTTAAGCGAACCGGCGGTCAGAGATACCGGTGACAAGCCACAAGGTACAAAGCCGGGCGGCAAGACCCACCGCAAGGGCGCCAGTGCCGCCACGCCAAACCCCGGTGTCGCCAAATACAAACCCGGCAAAGCCAAGGGTGCGGCGGGTGGCAATAAGGGATGGGCCGCAAAGAAACCCGCCGGAGGCAAGCCCAAAGCCGCCAAAGGTGGATCGGCCGTGCCAAGACGCCCCAAAGCCTGATGGTCTGCCCCGGGGCAGCCAGTCCCGGGGCGTTAGATCCGGGGG
>JBATTI010000675.1:0-4803 GCA_049670445.1 Albidovulum sp.
CATGCAACTTCGGCGGGCGACCATGCCGCGATCTGATCAAAGTGATAATAACCCAAGCCGTTCAGAAGCTTTTCCATCGCAGGCCCTACGCCGTTGATTTTCTTCAGGTCATCGCCAGTACCGCCACGTGGTGCGGAAAGACCTGCGGGCCTGCAGGTCTGATGCGTGGGTGCGGCAGAAACCGCGACAGGGACAGCTACCGATTTGGCGCGACACTGCGCAAGGTCGGCCGACAGCCGGTCGCGTTCCATCTTCAAAGCATCACGCTCCTTGCGCAAAGCTTGGTGATTATCTGCCACGGTTTCTTCGCTTTATGGTGCATCAAGCAGGCCTGATTTAAACAACAGCCCCGCAGCGACAGCCCCCAGGATGGGTGCTACGATAAACAGCCACAGCTGCCCGATAGCGCCAGAACCCGCGAATAACGCCGGACCGATAGAGCGCGCAGGGTTCACCGACACGCCGGTTACATTGATACCAACAAGGTGAATAGCCACAAGCGCAAGGCCAATGGCAAGACCGGCAATAGCCGCCGGCGCGCCAGAGCCTGTTGCTCCAAGGATGACGATCATGAACAAGAAGGTTGCAACAACCTCAAACATGAAAGCAGAGATCATCCCGTATTCGCCAAGATACCCCTCGCCCCAACCGTTTTGCCCCAGACCATTGGCAGCGACGGTATAGTCGGCTTTGCCGCTCGCGATCATCAGCAAGACCAGTGCCGCGACAATTGCGCCAGCGACCTGAGCGATGATGTATTTGACGGCGTCCGGCATCTCCATACGACCGGCGGCAACCATGCCAAGCGAAACGGCTGGATTGATATGGCATCCAGACACCGCGCCGATGCCGTAAGCCATGCCGATCAAGGCCAGACCAAACGCGAAACTAATGCCGGTCAGGCCGATGTCCCCCCCGGCTATCACGGCGGCACCGCAACCGAATAAGACTAAAGTGAACGTGCCTAAGAACTCTGCGACTTGCTTGTTCATTGTTTTTACTCCCTTTGGGCAATGCCGCCAGCTTAGATGAAAATAGGCGTCAGGTTAGGGGAATAGTCTTGGTTTTGTATCATTTTGCCCTTTTTGGGCCCGATAAATTCGGCGCATGGCAGCGAATTTTCAGCCTACGGGCAACATGTCGTCTTGCGGGTCTTTTCCGATTGTCCGGGTGCCTGACAGATATCGACCAATGCCCCCGCCGCCCGCGCAAGGGCGGCTTTGCGGTTTCGGAAGAGGTCACGATCAAGTATACTTGCAAATCCGATGTTTTATGTAAGAAGCGCAAGGATAAACAAGCGCCTTGGGCCTGAACCCGGCCTTGCCACTGGATCGCATCAGTCCCAACGGCCACTTGTTATTGCCCGCCATCTCTGGGCAGGTGATCCCAACGTGGACATTTCCTTCCACCGAGATTTGGAGAGACCATGTCAATCACTGTCCGCGCGCATCTTCACTATCAGGCCGCGCAGCCTTGTGATCTGCTCTTGCAGATCGAGGCGCTGACAGACCCATGGCAGCGATCGGTCAATTCAACGCTTACGATGAGGCCGGAGTGCACGTCATATCTGATCGAAGGGGAAGACGGCATCGGTGTGCGGCGCTGGGTAAAGGCCGAGCAAACATTCGTCTGTTACTACGAGGCCACGTTTGAAATTGATCGCCCGCAGCGCCCGATGATCGGCTTGCCGTCGGCTCCGGTGTCTCAGACGCCGGCATGCTACACAAAGTACCTTATGCCGTCGCGCTATTGCCACCCCGAAGCGTCCGTTGACCTGCTTCAAAATCAGTTTGCGGGCATGTCTGGTGGCGAGTTGGTCATGGCGGTTTGCGGATGGATCAACAAGACGTTTTCTTACGACATTTTCGCAAGCAATGCGGGCACCACGGCCACCGATAGCCTTGCCGCGCGCGCCGGTGTGTGCCGGGATTATGCGCATGTCTTGATCGCAATGGCCCGCGCCGCCGGGATTCCGGCGCGCTACGTAAGCGCATATGCGCCCGACGTTCACCCCCAAGATTTCCATGCCGTGGCCGAGGTGTATCTGGACGGCACATGGCTGATCGTTGATCCGACAGGCATGGCCAAGCCTTGCGATATCATCCGCATCGGTGTTGGGCGCGATGCGGCGGACGTATCCTTTATGACCTCTTATGGATTTGTGACGCTTGTCGAACAAACCGTTGAGGTGCATCGCGCCAAGGCGGCCCTGGTCGTTTCATAATCGCGTTGTGGTCCGATCCTAAACCTGTACACTGATGGGATGGATCAAAATGTTAAGCACTTCGACGAAATGCTGCTCGATTCCGAAAGCGTAAGGCCGCCTTACGCAGATTATCAAAAATGGTTTTCCCAGGCTGACCCGAACCGGCTTATCAAAAAGTCGAAAGAGGCACAGGCGTTCTTCAGGCGCACGGGCATTACCTTCAATGTATACGGGCAGGCGGCGGCACAAGAGCGGCTTATTCCGTTTGATCTGATCCCACGGATCATTTCCAACCGTGAATGGGTGCGGCTGTCAAAAGGGATTGAGCAGCGGGTACGGGCGATCAACGCCTTTTTGCACGATATCTACAATCGGCAAGAAATCTTGCGTGCGGGCGTGGTGCCGATTGATCTTATCGCCCAGAACGAGGCGTTCTTGCCGCAAATGATGGGCTTTTCTCCGCCCGGCGGGGTCTACACCCATATTGTAGGGACCGATATTGTGCGCACCGGCGAAGACGATTTCTTCGTGCTGGAGGATAACGCCCGCACCCCGTCGGGCGTGTCTTACATGTTGGAAAACCGCGAAACCATGTTGCAGATGTTTCCTGAACTGTTTTCGCAAAACCGGGTTCAGCCGGTAAGCGATTACCCCAAAAACCTGCGCCGGTCCTTGGCGGCATGTGCACCTGCCAATTGCGCCGGCAAACCGTCTGTCGCGGTTTTGACGCCGGGCATTCATAACTCGGCCTATTTCGAGCATTCGTTCTTGGCGGACCAGATGGGAGTTGAACTTGTCGAAGGCCGCGATCTGCGGGTTGTTGATGGCCATATCGCGATGCGGACGACGCGAGGTTATCAAGTGATTGACGTGCTTTATCGACGCGTCGACGATGATTATCTTGATCCTTTGAATTTCAATCCAACCTCCATGCTGGGGGTTCCCGGGATCATGGATGTTTACCGTGCGGGCAACATCACAATCGCCAATGCGCCGGGCACCGGCATTGCCGACGACAAGGCCATATATTCGTATATACCTGATATTATTGAGTTTTATACAGGCGAGAAGGCCTTGCTGAAGAATGTGCATACCTGGCGCTGTTCAGAACCTGAGGCGCTGGCCTATGTGCTTGAACATCTTGCCGAACTGGTAGTGAAAGAGGTGCACGGGTCTGGCGGATACGGCATGTTGATAGGGCCGGCGGCCAGCAAGAAAGAACTGGCCGCCTTTGCCGCCAAGCTGAAAAGCAACCCGGGCAACTATATCGCCCAACCGACGCTGTCTTTGTCCACGGTTCCGATTTTTGCCAACAAAGGGCTTGCCCCCCGCCATGTGGATTTGCGCCCTTTCGTTTTGGTATCACCGGGTGGCATAGAGATTACCCCGGGCGGCCTGACGCGCGTTGCCCTTAAACAAGGGTCCTTGGTGGTCAACTCCAGCCAAGGCGGAGGCACCAAAGACACCTGGGTTTTAGAGGATTAGGGATGCTTGGAAAAACAGCAGGCGGCCTTTACTGGATGTTCAGGTTTCTGGAACGCTCCGAAAATACCGCGCGCCTGATCGAGGCGGGGTTCCGGATCGCGCTGACACGGTCAAATGACAGCGATTCCGAATGGAAATCGGTTGTGACAACGGCGGGCGTGCGCCAAAGTTATGACGCGAAATACGATCATTATGATGCGCAAAGTGTTGTGGATTACTTGCTGCGCGATGAGACAAACCCGTCAAGCGTTATGTCGGCGGCAGAAAACGCCCGGACCAATGCGCGTCTGGTGCGCACGGTGCTGACCACCGAAGTCTGGGAAGCCGTCAATGAAAACTGGATGTCGTTGAAAACTCTTCTGAAGCGCCCAGTCAAGGAAACCGATCTGCCTGCGGTTCTGGGCGCTATCCGAAAGCAAAGTGCCTTGGTCCGCGGAGCGATGCACGGCACGATGTTGCGCAATGATATTTACGACTTTGCCCAGATCGGGACGGCGCTGGAACGCGCCGACAACACTGCGCGGATCATCGACGTCAAATATTACACGCTGTTGCCATCGGCCAGTTTCGTAGGCTCGACACTTGATAATGTTCAATGGGAAACGATCTTGCGGTCGGTTTCGGCCCATCGGTCATTTCGCTGGCTGAATGGGGGTGAACTTAGCTCTTCCGGCATTGCCGACTTTCTTATCCTTGACAGTCGGTTCCCCCGGTCATTGTCGTTTTCAAGCCGTGCGATCGAGGAAAGCCTGAACTTTCTAGCGAAAGACTACGGCACCCGCATGCCGTGCAATGATCTGATCGACCAGCAACGCCAAAAGCTGCGCCAGCACAACATCACGACGATCTTTGAGGAAGGGCTGCACAAGTTTATCACCACCTTCATCCGCGACAACAATGCCATCGGGACAAGGATTGAAGAGGATTACCGATTCAATGGATAGGCGGTTGGCGCGATGAAACTCAAAATCACCCATAAGACGCAATACACCTATGACGAGCCGGTCACGTATGGTTTGCAGCAGGTGCGCCTGACGCCGGTCAGCAACCCGCATCAGACGGTTCATAGCTGGCAGGTTGATATCAAGGGCGGGGTTCGCGAGCTGTCGTTC
>JBATTI010000676.1:0-1799 GCA_049670445.1 Albidovulum sp.
TGACCATTCAAAAGCAGATCCTTGATCTGTTGGTCGACCTTCAGCAAGAACATGGGATGGGGCTGATCATGATCACCCATGACATGGGCGTGGTGGCGGAAACCGCAGATCGTGTGGTGGTGCAATACCGGGGACGCAAGATGGAAGAGGCCGATGTGCTGACGCTGTTTGAAAAACCCCAGCATGCCTATACCCGCGCGCTTTTATCCGCCTTGCCGGAAAATGCCACTGGTGACCGCCTGCCCACCGTCGGCGAAATGATGGAGGGCATGTGATGGACCAGAACAAACCCGCAGTGCTTGAAGGCCGTGACATCACCCGCGATTATCTGGTCAGCGGCGGCATCTTTGGCGCCGCCAAGACCGTGCAAGCCCTCAAAGGCGTCAGCTTTCGCGTCGAGCAGGGCAAGACCCTTGCCATCGTCGGCGAAAGCGGATGCGGTAAATCAACGCTGGCGCGGATCATCACCTTGATCGACCCCGCAACAAGCGGAGAGCTGTTGCTGGGCGGCACCCCCATCGACATCGCCAAGGGTGCGCCGGGGCGCGATATACGGCGCAAGGTGCAGATCGTGTTTCAAAACCCTTACGGATCGCTCAACCCGCGCCAAAAGGTCGGCGATATGCTGATGGAACAGCTTTACCTCAATACCGATCACACGGCGGCGGAACGCCGTGACCTTGCGCAGATGATGCTGACCAAGGTTGACCTTAAGCCTGAACATTTCAACCGCTATCCGCATATGTTTTCGGGCGGTCAGCGTCAGCGTCTGGCGATTGCACGGGCATTGATGGTGAACCCCAAATTGCTGGTGCTTGACGAACCGGTCTCGGCGCTGGATCTGTCGGTGCAGGCTCAGGTGCTGAACCTTCTGGCCGATCTGCAAGATGAGTTTGACCTGACCTATGTGTTCATCAGCCATGATCTGTCGGTTGTGCGTTATATCGCCGATGATGTGATGGTCATGTATAAAGGTGCGGTGGTAGAGGCGGGCCCCCGCGAGGCCGTCTTTGCCGACCCGCAACACAGCTATACCCAGACCCTGTTCGCAGCCACCCCCCGCGCCGATGTCGAAAGCATAAGGGCAAGGCTGGCGCGCAAGGCAAGTGCTGCATAAGCGCGCCGCAGCTTTTGACCACGGCCCATCTGGCGATGCCCGTCAAAACCCTTCGACGACGATCTTGCCCTTGGCCTTGCCGGTTTCGATCAAGCGGTGCGCCTCGCGCAGATTGGCCGCATTGATCGGGCTTAGCACCGTATCAACTGTCGTGCGGATGCGGCCTGCGTCTATTTCCGCCGCGACATAGGCCAGCAGCTTGTGCTGCTCGATCATATCGGGTGTCTCAAACATCGCCCGCGCGAACATAAACTCCCAATGCAGGCTGGCCGCCTTGGTTTTCATCAAGGCCATCGGCATCGGCTGACCGGTATCATCGATCGACACGATCCCGCCTTGGGGCCGGATCAGTTCAACTGCCGCGTTCCAATGGCGCATATCGTTGAAAATCGCGATATGATCGACATGTTCAAAGCCCAGTTTGCGCAGCTGTTCGACCATCGGTTCGCGGTGGTTGACCACATGATCGGCGCCAAGCCTTTTGACCCAGGCTTCCGTTTCGGGGCGCGAGGCGGTGGCAATGACCACAAGCCCCGCCGCCTTGGCAAGCTGTATCCCAATAGAGCCTACACCGCCGCCCGCACCCACGATAAGAACCGACTGCCCCTTATCACCACCGTCGCGGTCAATGCCAAGACGGTCAAAGAACGCCTCATAGGCGGTGATCGTGGTCAGGGGAAGT
>JBATTI010000677.1:0-2378 GCA_049670445.1 Albidovulum sp.
GCCGCCAAAGCCGGGATCAAAGACCTGAACCGCATCTATTCGCGCGATGAGATGGTGACACGCGATGTGATCTTTGCCGCCACCGGGGTTACCAACGGCTCTATCGTGCAAGGGGTCAAACGTGAACCCGGCTTCATCCAGACCGAAACCATCTTGATGCGTTCAAAAACCGGATCGGTGCGGCGCATGGTCTACCGCAACCCGGTGAAGTGACCGCAAGCGATGCCGCGCGCCCTTATCTTGATCGATATACAGCAAGGGTTCGATAACCCGGTTTGGGGCGCGCGCAACAATTTGCAAGCGGAGGCCAATGCAGCCCGGCTGCTGGCAAGCTGGCGTGTGAATGGCGCGCCGGTTTTTCATATCCGACACCAAAGCCAGACCCCCGCAAGCCCGCTGTCGGGTCAAGGCGCTGAATTCAAACCCGAGGTCGCGCCGCAAACGGGCGAGCCGGTCCTCACAAAAACCGTGAATTCCGCCTTTATCGGCACCGATCTTGAGGCCCAGTTGCGCGCCGCGCGCATCGCCGATCTGGTCATCTGCGGCCTGACCACGCCGCATTGTGTTTCAACCACCGCCCGTATGGCTGCCAATCTTGGCTTTTCGGTCATCTTGGCCGAAGATGCCTGTGCGGCGTTTTCGGCCAATGCCGATATGTCATGGCGCCCCGGCGCCCCTGCCCCCGACCCGCAAACAATCCATGATTTGGCCGTGGCCCATCTGCACGGCGAATTCGTCACCGCCCGCCAAAGTGCAGATATTTTGGCTGATGGATCATGACCGCTTTTTTGGGCGTTGAAACCTCGATCACCGGACGCCGCTGGATTGGCCCCTCGATCGAGGCGGACCGGCTGGCTGAAGCGATGGAGCAAGAAACCCGCCTGCCCCCGGCCCTTGCCCGTGTTCTTGTCGCACGTGGGGTGGAGCCGGCGGATGCCGCACGGTTTTTGGAACCGCAACTGCGCGATCTGTTGCCCGACCCGCGTCGTTTGAAAGACATGGGTCTGGCAACCGCCCGCTTCCTGAGCGCCGTAAAGGCCCGTGAACGCATCGCGATCTTTGCCGATTACGATGTCGATGGTGGATCCTCGGCGGCCTTGCTGATCATCTGGCTGCGCGAAATGGGGCACAAGGCGACGCTTTATATTCCCGACCGCATCGACGAAGGCTATGGGCCCAATGCCCCGGCCATGGCCGAACTTGCAGCCGTGCATGATCTGATCATCTGTGTGGATTGCGGCACGCTTAGCCATGATGCGATCGCTGCTGCCACAGGCGCAGATGTCATCGTGCTTGACCACCATCTGGGCAGCGAGACCTTGCCCCCCGCCTTGGCCGTGGTGAACCCCAACCGGCAAGATGAATGCGGCGATCTGGCCCATCTTTGTGCAGCCTCCGTGGTGTTTTTGGTTCTGGTCGAGGCAAACCGGCTTTTGCGCGAAGACGGGGCCAAAGGCCCCGATCTTATGGCTTTGCTTGATCTGGTGGCGCTTGCCACCGTCGCCGATGTCGCCCCCCTTATCGGCGTCAACCGCGCGCTGGTGCGCCAAGGCCTGAAGGTTCTGGCGCGCCGCGAACGCACCGGGCTGCGCGCCCTTGCCGATGTGGCGCGGATGGATCAGACCCCCACCGCCTATCATCTTGGTTTCTTGCTTGGCCCCCGCATCAACGCGGGCGGGCGCATCGGGGCCGCCGATCTTGGCGCGCGGCTTTTGGCCACCGACAATGCGCATGAGGCCGCAGAACTGGCAGCCCGCCTTGATGCCTTGAACACCGAACGGCGCGATATAGAGGCGCGGGTGCGCGAAGAGGCGATGGCCCAGGCCGATGCCCGCGGGCTTGACGGGCCACTTGTCTGGGCCGCCAGCGATGACTGGCACCCCGGGGTTGTCGGCATTGTCGCGGCCCGGTTGAAAGAGGCCACCAACCGCCCCGCCGTCGTCATTGGCTTTGACGGCGACGCTGGCAAGGGCTCCGGCCGGTCGGTCGCGGGGGTTGATCTTGGGGCCGCCATCCAGCGCCTTGCCGCTGAGGGGCTGTTGCAAAAGGGCGGTGGCCACAAGATGGCCGCGGGCCTGAGCCTTAGCCGAGACCAGTTGGAACCCGCCATGATGCGCCTGTCAGAGCTTTTGGCGCGCCAAGGTGCCGGCAGCCAAGGCCCGCGCGACCTGCGCCTTGATGGCCTGCTGATGCCCAGCGCCGCCACCTCTTTGCTGATCGAAGAGATTGAAAAGGCTGGCCCCTTTGGCCAATCCGCCCCCGCCCCGCGCTTCGCCTTCCCCTCGGTCGCCAGCACCCATACGCGCCGTATCGGCGAAACCCACCTGCGCATCAGCTTTACCGACGGCGCTTCCCCCCCGATTGAGGCCGTGTCATTT
>JBATTI010000678.1:0-2118 GCA_049670445.1 Albidovulum sp.
CATAGATATTGACCGGGATCTCGGGGTCATAGACCGAACGACAGGCGGCCACCACATCTTCGTAAAGCGGATGATCCGTCGTGGACGGTTTAATCAAAGGGGTACCCTCAATCGGGTCTGTTGGTTCCGCTGTCATGATCGATCCGTTCAGTTCCTGAGTGAATATATAGGGAATTGTTGGCGAAGGTCCAGTGCTGGTGACGTGACTTTGACCGGTGCCGTGCCCCCTTGCGTTTCTGGCGACCCTTTCCAAGGCGGCCCGGCTCGGCTATGACGCGCCGCCATGAACAAGCGTATATCCTTTACTTTGAACGCCACCGACGGGCGCGCCCGCACCGGGGTTATCAACACCCCTCGTGGAGAGATCCGTACACCGGCCTTTATGCCGGTTGGCACGGCGGCCACGGTCAAGGCGATGTTGCCCGAACAGGTGCGCGATACCGGTGCCGATATCTTGCTGGGCAACACCTATCATCTGATGCTGCGCCCCACCGCAGAGCGGATTGCAGCCCTTGGTGGGCTTCACCGCTTCATGAACTGGGATCGGCCGATTTTGACAGATAGTGGCGGTTTTCAGGTTATGAGCCTTGCCGCCTTGCGCAAGATGTCTGAGGAGGGGGTGCGCTTTTCCAGCCATATTGACGGCTCCAAACATATGCTGACGCCAGAACGCTCGATGGAGATCCAGCGGCTGTTGGGCAGCGATATCGTCATGTGTTTTGATGAATGCCCGGCCCTGCCAGCATCCGAGGAAACTGTGGCCGAAAGCATGCGGTTGTCGATGCGCTGGGCGCAACGGTCGCGCGATGCCTTTGGGGATCGTCCGGGCCACGCACTTTTTGGTATCCAGCAAGGCGGGGTGACCAAAGATCTGCGCGCTGAAAGTGCCGAGACGCTAAAAGAAATCGGGTTTGACGGCTATGCTGTCGGCGGTCTTGCCGTGGGCGAAGGCCAAGAGGCGATGTTTTCGGTGCTTGAATACGCCCCCGACATGCTGCCCAAGGACAAACCCCGCTATCTTATGGGGGTGGGCAAGCCGGATGATATCGTCGGCGCAGTTGCGCGCGGGATTGATATGATGGATTGCGTCTTGCCTTCGCGTTCAGGACGCACCGGTCAAGCCTTCACCCGCCACGGGGTGGTCAATATCAAGAATGCCCGCCACCAGAACGACCCGCGCCCTATGGATGAAAATTGCAGCTGCCCCGCGTGCCGAAATTACAGCCGCGCCTATTTGCACCACGTCTTTCGATCTGGCGAGATTATCGCCTCAATGCTGATGACTTGGCATAACTTGCATTACTATCAAGAGCTTATGCAGGGCATGCGCGATGCGATCAGTGTCGGTAAATTTGCCGAATTCACGGCCGCCTTTCACGCGGCACGTGCGGCGGGCGATATTGAGCCGCTTTGATTCAGCCGTGGGTCAGATAGATTGACAACTGGCGCAGGGTTTCATGCAGGTTGGGGGTGAAAAACTCTGCCCCCAAGGTTAACCGGTGCAATTCGGCCACATCCTTGCGAATGGCTGCGGCGTCAATATCAGACATCTCCCTGTCGTCGCGCGCAAAGCTTGCAATGGTTCGCGATCCATCGGCCAGGACCGAAGTCGTCAGTCCGTATTTGAGCCCGAAGCGCGCGGCATCACTCAAGACCCCGGCGGGGTCATTGTCTTTCAACTCGCTCCAGCGAATTGATCCGGTATTGGCAAACCCCCAATGCGCAGTTGGGTCATTCATGATGAAACCCTTCGACGAATAGTAGTCGAGCCAGTCTTTCTCATAGGCGACGAGATAATATTTTGGTGTCGTGTAGGTGACATGCAGCGCAATAGCGAAACCCGCAGGGCTGCGGCGGCGCAAGCGCCTTATGAGTTCATTTTGTGAGTCCACGATCTTTACGCGCCGTCCTTGTTTACTACATGTCGCCCTTGACTGTTCGCAGTTTACTTGGGCGGTGTTAGAATGTCATGATAACATTAGGCAACAATCAAGGCATGGAACGAAAAAGGTTTGGCACGATATCGCAACATAGGGCCAATCGGGGGGGACGATTCGCTTAGCAGGACGGCGGCGGGGCTTGCCCCTTTGGGTCACTACGTGGCCCTCAGGGTGGGTT
>JBATTI010000679.1:0-3804 GCA_049670445.1 Albidovulum sp.
GTTTTGAGCCGCGCACTTTTTCAGCAGGCTCGCCGGTGAAGCGCAAGCCGCCCTTGAGCCCGTGTTTCTCCATCGCGGCCTTGGTGGCCAAAAGCCCGCCCAAACCGCCGATGCCAAGGCCCGAATGCGGGTCGGTGTGGCCGCCCGCCTGAAACCCAAGCCCCGCGCGCGGTTCGCGCCGGGGAGTGGCGGCCTGACAATTTCCGGGCACGGCGTCATATTCGCAGTACATCCCGATGATCGGGCCGTCGCCGTTGGACCATTCGGCGCAAAAGGCGGTGGGCATGCCGCCCGACCCTTCCTCGACCGCAAAGCCTTCGGCGCGCAGCTTTTGCACATACCATTCGGCCGAACGATATTCGCGCCATGCGGTTTCGCCAAAATCGAAGATGGTGGCACACCATTCTGACAGGTCGGCTGCGCGTGCATCGACGGTGTGAAGTGCAGTTTGCTGGGCGGCGGAAAGGTGCATCAATGTCTCCTTCCAGCCAAGATCTAAAGCTGCCGTCCCGCCTGTCCAAGTGAAACCTTTTCTTGACAGACGCGAATAATTTTCACCCAAGTCATATAGTTTGTCACAATAGGCGTCGCCCCAAGCCCGGGGCAACGCTTGCCGACAGGAGTGTCCATGGCCCGTTTCCCTTCGACCCAGGCATTGCGCGCATTGGAGTGCTTTTCGCGCCACGGCACGGTTTGGCAAACAGCAGAAGAGCTTAATCTGACGCGCAGCGCCATCAGCCATCAGCTTCGGCTGCTGGAGCGGGATCTTGGCTTTCGCCTGCTAAACCGCATTGGCACAAGCGTAAAGCTGACGCCGCAAGGTGCGGCATATGCCGCCGATGTGCGCAAGGCTTTGGATGCAATCACCGGCTCGGCTGCGCGCAATGCGGGGCGGGGGGTCAGTGGTGCGCTGACGGTAAGTTGCACGCCGGGGTTTGCGGCAAGCTGGCTTGGCCCCAAAATCGGGCGCTTTCGCGATGCCTGTCCCGATGTGGCGCTGTCGATCGTCACGCCCCGGCGGCTGGACGACGTCACCAGCCCTGAAGTTGATGTTTTCATTGCCTTCGGAACCGGGAACGCGCCCGAAATGGAGGTTGAACTGCTTGTCGAGGTTGAATTTACGCCGCTGTGCAGCCCCACATTGCTGAACCGGCTGGGCGGGTTGGCAGCCCCTTCGGATGTCTTGCGCGCGGGGCTTTTGCATCTTGCCAATGCCGATGACTGGCGCGTCTGGTTCACGGCGGCGGGCCTTGCGGAAGAGGCCGCCGATACCGGGATCTACTTTGCCGATATGAATTTGGTTTACGCGGCCGCCTTGCATTCGCAAGGGATTGCCATGGGGGATGAATTCATTTGCCGGGCTGCGATGGAGACAGGGCAGTTGGTGCGCCCTTTTGATGTGGCGATCACCTCGCCCAGATCATATTTTCTTATGATTACGCCGGAAAAAATCGGCAATCCGGTCGTGGCGGCCTTTAATGACTGGATAAAGGGCGAGTTGCGTCCCTGAGCGCGCGCCCCTCGCGATGACCCACCAACAAATAATATTTGCCAATACGGAGAAAACAATTCAGTTGCCACAGCGCCGTCGCCAACCCTAGGTTAACATCATGCGGGAGGGTTGAATGGCGAAATCACGTGCGGCCGAAATTGGAGCTGTTGGTATCGGCAAGGTCTTTGGCTCTTTCACCGCCCTTGCGGATATTTCGCTTAATATCGGGCGCGGCGAATTCCTGACATTGCTGGGGCCTTCCGGGTCGGGGAAGACCACGTTCCTGATGGTCCTTTCGGGGTTTGAAGCGCCGACAAGTGGCAGCCTTACGCTTGATGGCCGCGACGTGACGAATGTGCCAGCAGAGGCGCGCGGCTTTGGCATGGTGTTTCAGGGCTATGCGCTTTTCCCGCATATGAGCGTGGAGCAAAACATCGCCTTTCCGCTGAAGGTACAGCGCCGGGACAGCAATGAGGTGCGTCGCCGGGTGGCGGAGATGGTTGAAATGGTCGGTCTTGGCGGGCATGGCCACAAGCGGCCCGCGGCCCTGTCGGGTGGCCAGCAGCAGCGCGTTGCACTTGCGCGTGCCCTGGCTTGCGAGCCGCCGGTCTTGTTGCTGGATGAACCGTTTTCGGCGCTGGACAAGAACCTGCGCGGCCAGATGCAGGATGAGGTGCGCCGCCTGCACCGCGAAACCGGCACGACCTTTGTCTTTGTCACCCATGATCAGTCAGAAGCATTGGCGCTGTCGAACCGTGTGGCGATTTTTGAAAAAGGCAAATTGCAGCAGGTCGCCCCGCCGCGCGAAGTATATGAGCGCCCCGGCAACCGCTTTGTGGCAGAGTTTTTGGGCGATATCAACATCTTGCCGATGACATCTGTCACCCGCGGCGGTGCCGTCGCCGAAGGTTTGTTCGAAGATCAGCGCCTGCGTGCGGCCAGTGGCCCTGGCGGTGTCGGCGATAGTCTGGCGATCCGCCCCGAATATATGCAACTGGCAATGGCGCGGCCCGAACAGGGTAATGCGATTGCGGCCCGGATCATGGATCTGACCTATCTGGGCGCCGAAACCCGGCTTGATCTGCAAACCCGCGGCGGCATTGCCCTGACGCTTTCGATGGCGACGGCGGCCTTGCCTGACGGCGCCGTTCCGGGCGGCGAAGTCTGGGCCGGATGGTCGGAGGATCGTGGATTCTTTTTGTAACGGCCGCCCAGTGGCCATGGCCATTGAGCGATATAAAAACTGAACCAACACGGGAGTATGAATGATGCATGAGAAATATACCGAAGATTGCCTGGAGCTGTTGAAAGACCGCGCCAACAAGGGCGAGATTTCGCGCCGCCGCTTTACCCAGTTGGCCGTGGGCCTTTTGGGCACCACCGCACTCAGCCTCAAAGGCATGCCGGTGCTGGCCGCTGATGGCGAAATGGTTTTCGTCAACTGGGGGGGCGATGCCGTCACGGCCTATGACACGGCCTTTGGTCAGCCGTTCCTGGCCGAAACCGGTATTACCGTAAAGCAAGACGGCTCGGGCCCGACCGAAGGTGCGATGCAGGCGCAGTTTGAAAGCGGCAAACCGTCTTGGGATCTGGTCGATGCCGATCCGTTCTCGGCGCAGGCCCTGGGCAAGAAGGGCATGATGGAGCCGATCGACTACAACGTCGTCGACAAGGGCAAGATGCGCGAAGGATTTGGCTGGGAATACGCCGCCTCGACCTATTTCTATTCCTATGTGATTGCCTATGACGCCACCAAATTCGGTGACAATCCGCCCACCAAAATGGCCGATTTCTTTGACGTCGAGAATTTCCCCGGCAAGCGGTCCATGTACAAATGGGGCGTGGGTGTCTGGGAAGCGCTTTTGTTGGGTGACGGTGTGGCGCGTGCGGATCTTTACCCGCTTGATATCGACCGTGCCCATGCGAAGCTGGAAGGCTTCAAAGAGCATGTCGTTTCCTTCTGGGGTGGCGGTGCGGAAAGCCAGGCCGTGATGTTGAACGGCGAAGCCTCGATGGCGCTGATCTGGTCGACGCGCGGCAAGGTGCTTGAGGCGGATTCGGATGGCGACATCAAGTTCATCTGGGATGACGGTATGATCGCGCCGGGTTCAATGGCGGTGATCAAGGGCAATCCGGGTGGTGCCGAAAATGCGATGAAATTCATCGCCTCTGCCCAGGCGCACGAACGTCAGATCGTGATGTTCGATCTGCTTGGACAAGGCCCCGGCAACCCGGAAGCCGATGCGCTGGTTGCCGAAGATCAACGCCGCTTCAACCCCGGTGATCCTGAAAACTTCGCCAAGCAGGTCCCC
>JBATTI010000680.1:0-2410 GCA_049670445.1 Albidovulum sp.
GGGTTGGGCATGGTGAAATTTGGCTATGCACTTTTGTTTTTGGGAATGGCCGCCGCCATTGTCAGATTCGTGTTGAATTAACGCCAGACATCTTTGCGATTCACGGCGCTGGCGGAAGAGCCCTTCAGACGAGCCATGCCGCTACGCTGGCACAGGTGACCTTTGCATTGGTCGCGACCTTGCGTCTTGCGGTGTCGCAGGCGCGCCGCTTGTCCGTAATGATCCGTTTGGGCGCGAAGCCCCAGCGCTTCATCAGCTTGGCCAAAACCCGCAGAACGCAGTTCGCTACCGTAATCCAAACGCATTAACCAGAAGCGCGCAGTGCCGCGGTGAGTGGCAGGCGTGTTGCGGCAAATGCCGGGATTGCACCGCCTAGAATGCCGATCACAAGGCCAAGAACGCCGGCACTTGCCATAACCTCGCGTGTGACCGCGAGTTGGAAGCCGATGCTCGCGTTATTCGCGCCGACCGTGCTGGCCTGCCACCCGTTGAACCCCGACCAAGACGCCAGAAGCCCAAGCGCGACCCCAACCGCCGCTAGTGCAATGGCTTCGATCCAGGTCGCCAGACAGGCCGATAGGCGAGAGAAGCCAAGCGCCCGAACGGTGGCAATTTCGACCGTCCGGTCGGCCACCGAGCTCATCATCGTGTTCAGCGCGCCTGCCGTTGCACCAATCGCCATCAAAAGCGCAAGCGGCCATCCGAACAACTGGATGATATCTGACGTACGCCCGGATTGGGCCGCGTAGAGGTCCACTTCTGAAACGGCGAGCAGTGGCGTGTGGGAGATTTTGGCAAGGCGCGCATTCAGTATGGGCAGTGCCGATGGGTCGATCAGGCGCAGGCGCAGGCTTTGAACCTGACCTTGCCTGTCAAACGCAGCGCGTGCGGCATCAAGATCGGCCCAGATTTCGGATTCAAACGCACTGCCACCCGCCGAGAAATGCCCAACAACAGTCCAATCCAGTGCGCCCAGTCGCACCGAGTTGCCAAGGCCGAACCCGGGGAAATCCGTAGCCAGCCGCGCGCCAACGACGATTTCGCGCGCACCGGGGCGAAACAGGCGGCCATCCGACAGGGCCACCGCGTCGCGGATCGTCGCGGCAGTGGTTTCCATGCCGCGCAATGCCAATGTACGGGGAAGGATATCTTCGCCGACCGGCGCAAAATTGATCGGCACAACGATCTCTCGCGAGGTGATGATATTGCCGTCTCCATCACGCGCGACGCCGAAATCATCGCGGATGGCCAAGAGGTTTCGGATCGCATCTGCGGGAATATCCGACCCCATTTCTTGATTGGTGCCACCGCCAAGAACCACAGCGACATTGGGGGAACCAGCCCCGTCAAGCGCCAACTCAAACCCTTTGCTCATGGCGAGGAAACCGGCAAGGACGCAGACGACCAATGCGATTGAAAGGACCATCGACAGCGAAACCGCAAGACGTCGCGGAATGCTCGACAGGTTCGCGCGGGTCATGACGAGGGTTTGTTTGATTTGAGTGGACATGGGATTACCTTGTTCTGAAAGCGGTGATGATGGGGGTGCGCATCGCGCCCAGTGCCGGAAGTGCGCCGGTTGCGAGGCCAAGTATAAGAATGAGGGCGCTTGCTTTGGCCATCACCAGTGGTGTCAGCGTCAGGCCCAGTGCCGATCCGGCAAACACCGTTGCCAGTTTGGTCAAAGCAAGGCCTGCACCTCCGCCGACAACAAACACCAACAGCGTTTCGCTCAGAACCAGCATCATGATCCGGGTCCGCGAAACACCAAGTGTCTTAAGCACGCCGATTTCGAACCGTCTTTCGCGCACCGCAAAGATCATCGTGTTGATGATGATCATCAAAAGTGTGATGAAAGCCGCACCCGTCACCAGATTAACGATCATGCCGATATCCGCGTATTGGCGCATGAACGCTTCCAGAAACTGCTTTTCTGTCTGGGTGCGCGTCGGTGCCGCCGAATTGGCAAAAAGCGCATCAATTTGGGCCGCGACTTCGCCGGGGCTGACATCAACACGCGGACGCAGCACGAATGCGTTGACAGTATCGCGGGACAGCGCCCGACTGGCGTTGACATAATCATACCGCGCGATTGCGAAGTAAGTATCGGTGCTGACGTTTTCACCTTCAAAGATCCCTGCAATTTCGAACCGCCAGACGCGCGACCCATCTTGCTTGGCAACCTGAAAGGTTGTCATCGTAACGCTCTGCCCGGCAACCCATCCATTGGCATCCGCAAGGGCGCGGCCAACCAATATCCGGTCACGGGCGAGGTCAAGTGCTGCGATCAATTCTGGCGTCAGCCCAAGTTGCGCCCCGTTAACGGCCATCATTGTGGCGGGATCGACGGCACTGACAGAGAGGATGTTGTTTTCTGTGTCCACATATCCACGCAAGCGCGTCATATAGC
>JBATTI010000681.1:0-2814 GCA_049670445.1 Albidovulum sp.
CGATAGAGTTCGATCGTGTGTGGCGCCGGGGATGCCAGAACCACCCCGGATGCCGTAGCGCGCCAAAAGCCGGCTGATCTATTCGCCAGTATTCAGGTGCTGTGGCCCAGTCTGCGTCGAGGCCGCACGGGAAAACGACTGAGCCCTTCGCATCGTCGTGCCTGCTTCAAGCATGTGCGCAGCCAGTTCCATATCTCGGAGCGGCGCGCCCGCCTGGATCATCTTCTTCATAGCAAACGTTGCTTGAAAGAGACCGGCCGTCATAAGTGGCAAGACCAATGACGCAACCGAAAACAAATGCTCGCACCGAGTGAACCGTTTTCCCTGCAGCAAGCACCCTATCTATAATACCCGAGGCAGGAGGCGGGATGCGCAAGATCGAAAGAATCGCCGAGGACTATCTGGTGATCTTGGCCCAGCAGGGAAATCGCGCGGCGCTTGGCAAGCTTGCCGATCTGCGCGGGCCGCGCCTGTTGGCCCATGCAACCCGACTTTTGTGCAACCGCGAAGAGGCGCGCGATGCGGTGCAAGACGCTTGGGTTGAGATCTTGCGCGGACTGCCAAGCCTGACAGAGCCGCGCGCCTTCGCGGCCTGGGCCATGCGCATCGTGACCCGGCGCTGTGCGCGCGACATTCGCGGCAAACAACGCCAGCGCCAGCTTGCCGCCGAATATAGCGCGGATGTTGAAACGACCACCGAACCCAAAGGCGGCAAGGCGGCCGATGCGCAATCTGTGCGCAATGCCATTGCCGCATTGCCGCCTGAACAAGCCGCAACAATAGCGTTGTTCTACCTTGAAGACATGAGTGTGGCCGAGGTTTCGGTGGCCTTGGACGTGCCCCAAGGCACCGTCAAGACGCGACTGATGCACGCGCGGGCAAAACTCTACAACACTTTCGAAAGGAGTGACTGATGACCAAACTTGATGATCTGATCGAAGAGGCTTTGCGCGATGGTGATCACGATATTTTGGAGGCAACCGCCGAACAAGGCTGGTTCGCTTTGGGCTTTGACCAGTTTCGGGGGCGCCTTGGCTGGGTGACTTGGGTGTTGATGGTGACACAAACGATGATGTTCATCATTGGCCTGTGGTGCGCCACACATTTCTTTGCCGCGACTGATCTGTTGGTGGCGCTGAAATGGGGTCTGTCGGGGGCCGTGCTTTTGCTGATGGCCGTCGCCCTCAAGCTAAGCCTCATGCCCAAGATTCAGGCGGACCGGGTTTTGCGTGAGGTCAAGCGGCTTGAACTATTGCTCGCCCGCAGGTTGCCGTGAAACCTGCCAACCGCATCGTATCAAAGGTATATCTTGACGGCCGCGGTGCTGAAAAACATTGAAATCCTCATCCTGGCTCGGCATAACCGTATCTGGGATGGGGTCGGCTGCTCGACACATATTGAAAACTGGGGTTCGATATTATGCTGCGAATAATCGTATTGGCGTTGCCGTTTGTGGCCGCGGGCGTTGGGGTATCGCAAGCAACACCGGTGATAGAGAATTCTTGCCGCGCCACTTCCGGGAAAGTTTCTGGCAATCTGTGCGTTTTCTTGCAAGATGTCGCAAATTATTTGCTGGTCCCGCAGGATCAAAACCGGGTCGCGAAATTCATTTACAGCCCCGATCTGGTGCAAGAACAAAAGATTTCCGATGGCGGCACGAATGATGGCTTCTGGCAGCGCTATGAAAACTTCGCCAATGTCGCGGCCAAGGCATGTATTGGCGTCTGAACGGCAGTAGGCCCGCGCAAAGCCAGCCCCCGCATGGAGGCATTGCATAGATGCATTACTGGCAAAGACTGACCTATCTTAAGTAGCCTGCCTGCCGCATTGCGCGTGCATAGACCCATTGCGCAACCGCGATGACCAATATCAGCAGCGTGAACCAGATCGCTTCGGTGCCGACGACCTCGGTCATCGTCACTTCAGCCAGTCCAAAGCTGTAAAGCGCTGAGACAAGCGTTGCGAGGATTGCGATTGCGAATGCCATGGGTGCGAATTTCTTGCGCGACAGCAGCAAGATAGACCCCAAGACCGCAAACCAAACGGCAATCGCCCAAGAGGTATCCATCCACAGCGGAAAATCCTTAAAATAGGTCCGATGTTCAGGGGTGAATTGGGCCAGGTAAAGCGCGTTTTCAGATTGGGTCAGCGTGTAGTCCCCTGCCCCGATAATATTCCAAAACAAGCTTAGCCCGCCAAAAATCCACAGGTGCAAAGGGGTTTTCATCGCAAGCTCCTCAGTCGGCGACCCGCATAGGCTCAGCGGGCCGGTTGCGCGCAGCTTAGCACGCCCTCTCTGTGGCAAAAGACTTTTTCGAGTGCTTGCGGAGCGCGCAGATCAACGCTGATTATCCACCGGCACTTCGACCACCAGATCACCCGCTTCTTCAAAGCGCAGCGTCAGCGTCAGCATTTCCCCATCGCCGGGCTTGGACGTAAGACCCATAAGCATTACATGGTCGCCGCCACGCGCCAGCGCATGACTGCCCCCGGCCGCAATTGCGATGCCGCCTTCAATCGGCAACATCTGTGCAAGGCCATCCGCGCTCATCTTATGGGTATGCAGTTCAACCATATTGGCGATATCGGCCGTGACGGAGATCAACCGGTCATCCACAGCTTGATGATTTTCAATTGTGAAAAATGCGGCCCCCGCCTTGGCGGCGGGCAGCAGCCGTGCATAGGGGTCAGTGATCGAGATCGTGTCGCCCGCAAGTGCCGGGGCCGCCACAATCAGCGCCACAGCGCCCAGAGCCATTCTTAAACCGCGCATAAGGAAACCTTTCTTCATTCCGCCTGACCAAGACATATGAC
>JBATTI010000682.1:0-4220 GCA_049670445.1 Albidovulum sp.
CCGAAAATAAGCGCCCAGGCCACACTGAAATTGACCACAACCCCGACAACCGTGACCCAAAGCACCACTTGGGTTTTTTCAAGCGCGGCCAGATAGCTGCGCAGCACCATAACCAACAAGGCCGGGATAATGCCAAATCCCGCAATCCGCAAAAAATCCTGCGCAAGGGCTGCGTTCCTGGGGTCTTGTCCCACCGATCGCAAGATCGGCCCCGACCACCAGAAGGCCGGAATCGTCGCCAGACCGAACAGGATCGACAGCCAAAGCCCCATCCGCGCATCGCGCCGCACCTGCACCTCATCGTCGCGCCCAAGCGCTGAGGCGATCATCCCCATCACCGCAATCCCGAAGCCCGAGCCCAGGATGAACAGCACGAAAAAGAACGACGCCGCCAAGACCACCGCCGCCAGTTCATGCACCCCGTACCAGCCCAGCAAGACGGTATCGCTTACATGCAGCATGGTCTGCGCAAGGTTACTGCCAATCAGCGGCAACCCCAGCACCAGCATCGCCTTACTATGGGCACCATATGAAACACGGGTCTTCATCGCCCAGCCTTAGCGCTGCGCTCGCAAAAGGTCCATATGCCGGGGGGGGCTGGCCCAAATCTGCGCATCCATCCCGGTTCGGCGGCAAAACCGACCCGCCTCTGCGGGGGGGGCCACCAAAGAATGCAGCGCGCCCAGATCCTTGATTTCCGGCAGCACCAAGTGATGCAGGTTCAGCGCGAAACGCCTTACCCGGCACTGCGGCCGGTTTGCCTTAGCTCAACGGGCTTTGCCGGTTCGGGTGTTGGCGGCTGGCCCAACGCCGCATCGGCCCCCATTATTCCGACCTCGGGTATTTCGGCCTCGGGTTTTTCGACGTTGGGTTTTTCGGCCGTGGGCTTTCCGGCCCGGGCCCGGTTCGCGCCCCCGGCATGCCGCCTGTCGGGGTGTTGGGACGCACCAAGAATATGGTCCGAATTGTGGATCACCTGCGCCGCATGCCCGACAATCAACGCATCAGGCTGGCCGACCACGGCCTCATCCTTGTCCGGGTAATCGATCGTTGACAGAAAGTGGCGCATCGCATTCAGCCGGGCGCGTTTCTTGTCATTGGATTTCACGATGGTCCACGGCGCATCGGCGGTATCCGAGTAAAAGAACATCGCTTCTTTTGCCTCGGTATAATCCTCCCACAATTCCAGCGATGCCCGGTCAATCGGGCTAAGCTTCCAGCGTTTAAGCGGGTCGGTTTCGCGCGCGGCAAAGCGCCTGCGCTGTTCGTCCTGCGTGACGGAAAACCAATATTTATAAAGGTTTATGCCAGATCGGACCAGCATCCTCTCCAACTCGGGGACCTGACGCATGAATTCCAGATATTCGTTGGGTGTACAAAAGCCCATCACCCGCTCCACGCCCGAACGATTATACCACGACCGGTCAAAGAACACGATCTCGCCCGCCGTCGGCAGATGCTCAATATAGCGCTGAAAGAACCACTCACCGCGTTCCTTCTCGGAAGGTTTGTTCAGCGCCACGACACGCGCGAACCGCGGGTTGAGATGCTCCATGAACCGCTTGATCGTCCCGCCCTTGCCAGCAGCATCGCGGCCCTCCATCAAGACCACAAATTTCTGGCCGGTCTCTTGCGCCCATAATTGCACCTTCAACAATTCCGCCTGAAGCCGCGCCTTGTCCGCCTCATACACACCCCGGCCAAGCTTGTGCCCATAGGGGTATTTGCCATATTCAAAGCTTCGCCGAAGGGCGCCCTTGCCCCCATTACCCTTGCCCCCATCCGGTGCCGCCCCAGAGGGTTTTGAGGACCGCGCCTTGGCGGGCCCCGCCGCCGCTGCCGACGCTGCCGCCGGGCGGTCCGATGCGCTGCCGGATCTGGCAAGGGTCGCCGCAGTCTTTTCGGGGGCATCTGCGGGGGCATCTGCGGGGGCGGGTGCGTTGTTCGGTTCCATTCGGTCCCTCTTTGTTTTTTGACCGAATGAATATGCACCCCTCATGCCCGGCCGCATTTGATCAAGATCAAAAACCTTCCAGTTTTCGCGCGCGGCCCCTGTCATCGCCTCCGCCCACTCTTGCCCCCCCTGCCCGCTCGTGGTCTAATCCGGCCCCAATCAGACCAACAAGAGCAGTCCCCAAATGGCCAATGATCTCCTCTCCGGCGGCGCCCCTGCCTATGACGCCTCCAGCATCGAAGTGCTTGAGGGGTTGGAGCCTGTGCGCAAACGCCCCGGCATGTATATCGGCGGCACCGACGAACGCGCGCTGCACCACCTTGTCGCCGAAGTTCTGGACAATTCGATGGACGAGGCCGTCGCAGGCCACGCCTCCCGGATCGAGGTTGAACTGCACGAAGATTACTCCGTCACCATCCGCGACAATGGCCGTGGCATCCCCGTTGATCCGCACCCCAAATTCCCCGGCAAAAGCGCTTTGGAGGTGATCCTTTGCACGCTTCACGCAGGCGGCAAATTCGGCGGCGATGCCTACCAGACCTCGGGCGGTCTGCACGGCGTCGGCGCCTCCGTGGTCAATGCGCTTTCCGACAGCATGGTGGTCGAGGTGGCCCGCAACCGCGAACTTTATGAGCAACGCTTTTCGCGCGGGCTTCCCCTGGGGCCCGTCAAGAAGATCGGCCCCGCCCCCAACCGGAGCGGCACCACCGTCACCTTCCATGCGGATGAAGAGATTTTCGGCCACCACCGCTTCAAACCCGCGCGCATGCTCAAGATGGTCCGCTCCAAGGCCTATCTGTTTTCGGGCGTTGAAATCCGCTGGAAATCCGCCATTGCCGAGGGCGACACCCCGCAAGAGGCCACCTTCCACTTCCCCGGCGGCCTTGCCGATTACCTCAATGAACAGCTGGAAAAAGCCACCACCTACGCCGACCGCCCCTTTGCCGGAAAAGTCGGCTTTCAGGAAAAATTCGGGGTTCCGGGCCAGGTTGAATGGGCGATCAACTGGACCCCCTCGCGCGACGGTTTCATCCAGTCTTACTGTAACACCGTGCCCACCCCCGAAGGCGGCACGCATGAAACCGGCTTCTGGGCGGCGGTGATCAAGGGCATCCGCGCTTACGGCGATCTGGTCAAGAACCGCAAGGCAGAGATGATCACCCGCGAAGACCTGGCGCTTGGCGGCTGTGCCTTGGTGTCGTGCTTCATCCGTGAACCCGAATTCGTCGGCCAGACCAAAGACCGCCTTGCCACGACCGAGGCGGCGCGCCTTGTCGAAGGCGCTGTGCGCGACCATTTCGACAACTGGCTGGCCTCCGATACCAAATCCGCCGGCGCCATCCTTGATTTTCTGGTCCTGCGCGCCGAAGAACGCCTGCGCCGGCGGCAAGAAAAGGAAACCCAGCGCAAATCGGCCACCAAAAAGCTGCGCCTGCCGGGCAAGCTTGTCGATTGCTCGGCCACCAACCGCGAAGGGACAGAGCTTTTCATCGTCGAGGGCGACAGCGCCGGCGGCTCGGCCAAAATGGCCCGCGACCGGACCAATCAGGCGCTTTTGCCTTTGCGTGGCAAGATCCTCAACGTGCTGGGCGCGGCCTCATCGAAGCTTGGCTCCAATCAGGAAATTTCGGACCTCAGCCAAGCCCTTGGCTGCGGCATGGGCACGCGCTTCAACATCGACGATCTGCGTTATGACAAGGTCATCATCATGACCGATGCCGATGTCGACGGCGCCCATATTGCTGCCCTGTTGATGACCTTCTTCTTCACCCAGATGCGCCCGATGATCGACAAGGGCCACCTCTACCTTGCCTGCCCGCCTCTCTACCGCCTGACCCAGGGCGCGCGCCGCCTTTACGTGGCCGATGATGCCGAAAAGGAAATGATGCTGGCCCGCGGCCTTGGCGGCAAAGGCAAGATCGATGTTCAGCGTTTCAAGGGTCTGGGCGAGATGGACGCCAAAGACCTCAAAGACACCACCATGAACCCCCTCACCCGCAAACTGATCCGGGTAAGTATCGACGAGGACGAACCCGGCGAGACCGGCGATCTGGTCGAGCGCCTGATGGGCAAGAAACCGGAACTGCGGTTTCAATATATCAGCGAGAACGCGCGGTTTGTGGAGGAGTTGGATGTTTGAGGGGGGCTTCGCCTGTTTGGCCTGAAAAATCCTACGAAATCCTTTTGAACCGCATTCCGCAATATGGGAGAAGCGTTCATTGTCGCGAATGGAGTATCACAATTGAAAGTTCTAGCGAAAGTGAAC
>JBATTI010000683.1:0-5964 GCA_049670445.1 Albidovulum sp.
CTGACCTGGGAAGAGGCGGCCTGCTATACGCTGACGCTGGCCACGGCGTACCGGATGCTGTTCGGCCACCGCCCGCATATCCTGAAGCCCGGCGATAATGTTCTGGTCTGGGGGGCATCGGGAGGCCTTGGGTCCTACGCGATCCAGCTGATCAATGCGGCAGGGGCCAATGCGATCGGGGTGATCTCGGAGGAGGACAAGCGCGAGTTTGTCATGGGGCTGGGGGCCAAGGGGGTCATCAACCGCAAGGATTTCAATTGCTGGGGCCAGATGCCAACGGTCAACACGCCGGAATATGCGGTATGGTTCAAGGAAGCGCGCAAATTTGGCGCGGCGATCTGGGCGATCACCGGCAAGGGCAACAATGTCGATATGGTTTTTGAGCATCCGGGCGAAGCGACCTTCCCGGTGTCGGTTTTCGTGGTCAAGCGCGGCGGCATGGTGGTGATTTGCGCAGGCACCACCGGCTATAACCTGACCTTCGATGTGCGCTATCTGTGGATGCATCAAAAACGCGTCCAAGGCTCGCATTTCGCCAACCTCAAGCAAGCCTCGGCCGCCAACAAGCTGATGTTGGAACGCCGCCTTGATCCGTGCATGTCTGAGGTTCTGCCCTGGGCCGAGATCCCGGCCGCCCATATGAAAATGCGCCGCAATGAGCATAAGCCGGGCAATATGGCCGTGCTGGTGCAATCGCCGCGCACCGGCTTGCGGACTTTCGAAGATACGGTCGAGGCCAGCCGCCGCGACTAAGCTTGACGTAACGGCATGCGGCGGTCGATGGATTCATCGGCCGCCATTTTTTTTCATATCAATAAAATCAATGTCTTACCCCTGCGCACCCCGCCATTTCTGGCGGGTTGTTTCTTGTTCATTTTCCAACAAGATATTCTCGGTATGGTTGTGCAATTGGTAATAAACCGCCTTCACGCGAGAGTGAAAATGCAGTATGACTGGATCATCGATGTGTTGGGTGACATCAAGGCGTTTGCGAAAAGCAATGGGCTGACAGCACTGGCTGAGCAGTTGGACGATACATCGCTGATCGCTGCCGCCGAAATCACCCGGGTGACGGGAACACGAACCGGAGGGAAAGCTCTGGATGGCAGCACGGTTGGGGCGATTCATCGGAGAGTTGCAGCAAGCGGCAAATCATGACGAGCTTGAGGCCGTTGTCCATGGCCTGCGATCGTATTTTCATATTGAACATCTGGTCTATCATTCGATCAAATCGAGTGGCGAGCAATATGCCGTCCTGACTTATCCGGGCGCGTGGGTCGCACGTTATCTGGAGCAAGACTATGCGCGTGTTGACCCGGTCGTGCAGGGATGTTTTCGCCGGTTTCACCCGGTGGACTGGAAGCGGCTTGACTGGTCGGGCCGCAATAGCCGGGCGTTCATGGCCGAAGCACAAGAGGCGGGGGTCGGCAATCAGGGCTATTCGGTTCCGATCCGCGGCCCCAACGGACAGTTCGCGCTGTTTTCAGTATCGGGCCATGCCGCCGACGGACTTTGGGCGAAATTCACGCATGAATGTGTCAATGACGTGATACTTGTCGCGCATTTTATCAATCAAAAGGCGCTGGAGATTGAGTGCCGCAGCGATCTTCGGGCGATCAAAAACCTCAGCCCGCGCGAGATTGATGTGTTGACGATGCTTGCAACCGGGCTTAACCGCGCGCAAGCCTCTGAATCGCTTAGCATTTCGGAACATACCTTGCGCAGCTATGTCGAAGCCGCGCGCGTCAAGCTTGGCGCCGCCAATACCACCCATGCGGTTGCACGCGCCGTCGCTTGCGGGTTGGTGCAAGTTTAGCGTTTCGACCGTACGCTGCCCTAATCTTCCATTAACCATGCCCCGCTAAGCCACCCTCATATCCAGGAGGGTTGCCATGATTAGATATGTGACAGGCAAGGAGCTGCCGTCTTTTCCATTGCTGCAAGAAACCATGTTTCGGGACCGCGCCGTGCAGTTTCGCCACCGGCTTGGCTGGGAGGTTGAGGTTGACGCGAATGGGTGGGAGCAAGATGAATACGACCTGCTCAACCCGATCTATGTCATCTGGCAAATGCCAAATGGCCGCCACGGCGGATCCATGCGGTTTTTGCCGACGGTCGGGCGCACGATGATCAATGACCATTTTCGCCATCTAAGCGGTGGGCGGGCGGTGTCGCATCCGAAGATGTGGGAATGCACCCGGTTTTGTCTGTCGGAAGACGCCGACAGCAACGCATCCGCCGCCTTGCTGTTGGGGGGTGCGCAGCTTGGTGTGGGTTTTGGCCTTGCGCGTGCTGTGGGTGTGTTTGACGCGCGCATGGTGCGCATCTACCGGTTGTTGGGCTGGCAGCCTGCGGTATTGGGTTCGGCCGGCACGGGGGCTGATGCGATAAGCCTTGGGGTTTGGGAATTTTCCGAAGAGGTGCGCCGCAAGATGGCGGCCAAGGCCGGGGTTTCGCCCGAAGTTTCGTCGCTTTGGTTTGACCGTGCCTTTGGCCCCGAAGAACGCGAAGTTGTGGCCGTTTAGGCGCATCGGGGCAAGGTCTGAACGCTTTCGCCTCTGGCACAGGCGTGTTGCGGGCGCTAGGGTCCGCGCATGTCTTTACCTGCCAATGCGCCCGCCGCCATAGAGTTTTCCGAAGATCAGGCAGAGGCCTGGGACCGCGTAGCAAATATGCTGCGCGGTGCCGGCGTTGATTTGGAAAACGGCATGCTGACCCCCGATGCTTCGGGCAAATCATCGGTATTGGCGCTGGTTGGCAAGGCCGGTTCGGGCAAGACCATGTTGCTGGCCGGGCTGACCAAAGCCTTGTCAGAGGCGGGGGTGGAGCTGGTTTCGGGCGATTACGAGGGCAAAAAGCGCAAGGATCGCCGCACGCTGGCCATTCTGGCACCGACCAACAAGGCCGCCAGCGTGTTGCGCAACCACGGGGTGCCTGCAACCACCATTCACCGCATTCTTTATACCCCGGTCTATGACCCCGAATATGAACGCATCGCCGAATGGTTGGCAGGCACGGGTGACAGACCGGTGGTTGAGGGGCTGAGCGATCTGGCGTTGGACCGGGCCAAGGCCTTTTACGACAGCGCCAAATCCATCCCCGGCGCGCTTGCGGCGGCGGGTCTGCGCGGCTCTGATTTCATCTTGGGCTGGAAGCGCCGCGAAGACCCGCTTGATATCGGCTTTGTTGACGAATCCTCGATGCTGGATGCGCGCCAGCTTGATGATCTTAAAGAGATTTTCCCATCTTTGGTGTTGTTTGGCGACCCGGCCCAGCTTGCCCCGGTTGGCCAGTCAGGCGAAATGGTGTTTGATCAACTGCCCGAGGCGCGCAAGATCACGCTCAGCCGCATTCACCGTCAGGCGCAAGACAACCCGATCCTCGATCTGGCCCATGCTTTGGGCGATGACAGTCTGGATTTCACCACCTTCGAGGCGATGGTCGCCGATGCGGCGCGCCGCGATGACCGGGTGGTCTGGGCCGAACGGGTTGATGCGGGGCTGATGGCGCGCTCGCCCGCGCTGGTGTGGCGCAACCAGACCCGCATTCGCCTGATCCAGGCGTTCCGCGCGGCCTACGGCGCACCGGCCGACGCGCTTTTACCCGGCGAGCCCTTGATCTGCGACGGGCTCGAGCTGCCGCTTAAACACCGCAAGAAACGTATTGATCTTGAGGCCCGCGGGCTGATCAAAGGCGCGCAGGTGATTTACCTTGGCGCGGGCAAGAAGCCCGGATTTTCGCGCATTCACGTCATTGGTGCGGAAGATCCGCAGGTTTCTGCCGCCTCGATCATCAAGATCGAATTGCCCGATCAAGAAGAGCCCTTCATCCCTTATGCCGCACGTATGGGGGCCGCATTCCTGCACGGAGCCGCCGTCACCATCCACAAGGCGCAAGGCAGTCAGTGGGAATCAGTGCAGGTCTTCGCGCCCGATCTGTTCGTGGCCGCACGGATGAACCGTGATGAGGCGGGCATCGCCTTGTGGAAGCGGCTGGCCTATGTGGCCATCACCCGCGCCGAAAAGCGCCTGTTTTGGGTGGTGCGCAACCGACTTGCACGCCCCAGCGACCCTTTGACCACCGATGATCTGCCGCGCGGCCCTGCCCCCTTGACCCTTGATCCGACCGAGCCTGAGTGACGGGGGCAGCCGCCTTGGCGGTTCATGTCGGGCCAAGGCTTCCGTTGGCACGAAAATCCCCCTAATCTTGCACCGTAATCCCAAGGGAGCATTCCATGCGCTGCGTATTCGTTCAATTCCGCTGCAACCCCGGCAAGACCTATGAAGTTGCCAATGCGGTCTATGACCGCGAAGTCGTTTCAGAGCTTTATTCAACCTCGGGCGAGTTCGATCTGATCGCCAAGATCTACATCCCCGAAGAAGAGGATGCGGGCCAATGGCTTAACGCGCGGCTCTTTGACATTCCGGGCATCAGCCGGACGCTGACGACGATGACATTCAAGGCATTCTAGGGTGGCCCAAAGCATTCTCATTACCGGCGCATCTGCGGGCATTGGCCGGGCCACGGCGTTGCGGTTCTTGCAAGCGGGCTGGAATGTGGGGCTGATTGCGCGGCGCGGGGATGAATTGGCCAAAGTCGCAAAGGGCCAGGACCATGCGCTGGCTTTGCCCTGTGATGTGACAGACCCCGCAAGCGTTGATGCGGCATTCGCGGCCATGCTGGCCAAATTTGGGCGCATCGATGTGCTGTTTAACAATGCGGGCATCTTCCGCCCGGCGGCCCTTATCGACGAGATGCCGATGGCGGATTGGTCGGATTCGATCAACGTCAATCTGAACGGCATGTTCCTGGCCGCCCGCGCGGCTTTTCGCCAGATGCGCGCGCAAGACCCGCAAGGCGGGCGGATCATCAACAATGGCTCTATCTCGGCCCATGCGCCGCGCCCGGGATCCGTGGGCTATACGGTCAGCAAACACGCAATCACGGGGCTTACGAAATCATTGGCGCTGGACGGGCGGCCATATGGCATTGCTTGCGGCCAGATTGATATCGGCAATGCGCGTACCGAACTGGCCGCCAAGCTGGAACATGGTGCGACACAAGCCGATGGATCGGTGCGGCCAGAGCCGATGATGGATCTTGGCCATGTCGCCGATGCGGTTCTGGCCATGGCCAGCCTGCCGGCTGAGGCCAATGTGCTGAACATGACGTTGATGGCCACCAACATGCCCTTCGTCGGGCGCGGCTAATCCAACAGCATATCCGGCGGGTGGGGGCCGGCCACGATCAGCTTCGTATCAGCCGGAATGCGGTTGAGGCGCCCCAACCGGCAAAAGCCGCGAGTGCGAGTGACAAGAGGCCGTACATCGCAGGTTCTTCATGCGCCAGACGGAACAACCAGCGTTCCAGACCGACTTTGCGCACATAGATCGTACGCTCATAAAGATTGATCACCTCGCGATTGCGCAGCAAGAATATGCGGGTCTTGTAATTGCCTTCAACCAGATTGGCCGGAAGGTCGATATCGGTGCGAAACAGCGTTTGCGCCGTCAGGTTGACGCTGTTTTCGTGCAAGCTGTAAAGGCCGTCGCCTTCGCGCAGGCGGATCAGGGCATCGGTGAAGCTTTGCGCATCGGCGATGCCATGCGGCGCCCCGACCGAGCGGATGGCGCGCGGGATGGAGATGGAGTGGCGCAGATCTTCGGTGTCAGAGATGATCTTGGTGAACGGGCCGGTTGTGGCCACGGCGTAATAGCTTGGGGCGGAATCCACGATGACCGCATCGCTATTGACCCAGATCCCCATCTGCCATGACTTGCGCCGCACGGTTTGCGGCGAATGCGGCCCTTCGACCGTGATGATGACCTGCAAGGGATCACCCTCGGGGATGGCGGTTTCGCGCTTGACCGCCCCATAGATCAAAAGATCAGAGCCGTCGAAATTCGCGGTAATCTGAATCCGGTCCTGGCTTAGCCCGGCCACGACCTCTTCCGCCGCGCGTGC
>JBATTI010000684.1:0-3980 GCA_049670445.1 Albidovulum sp.
CTTGGTTTGGTCAGGGGCAAAGATAGTGGAATAGGGTGTGTGATTGAAGTCAATGGAAACCTTGGGTTCCGGATCATAGGACATGACCATGCCCATATAACCCGCAGCCGCCTCGCGCACGACCTCGTTCACATCGGCGACGGTGACGTCTTTGGACGCGATGAATGTCAGGTCAACGGCAGAAACATTCGGTGTTGGCACCCGGATCGACGTGCCGTCCAGCTTGCCTGCAAGCTCTGGAAGCACCTCGCCCAAGGCTTTTGCCGCCCCGGTTGAAGTTGGGATCATCGCCATGGAGGCGGCGCGCGCGCGATAAAGGTCCGCATGGCGACGGTCCAGGGTTGGCTGATCGCCGGTATAGGAATGGATGGTGGTCATGATACCGGATTCGATCCCGATCGCGTCATTCAAGACCTTGGCCAGGGGGGCCAGGCAATTGGTGGTGCAGGATCCGTTTGAAACAACGTGATGTTCCGCCAGCAGCTGGCGGTGATTGACGCCGTAAACCACGGTCTTGTCAACGCGCGAGGCAGGCGCCGAAATCAGCACCCGCTTGGCGCCGCGCTTCAGATGGGCGGCGGCTTTTTCGCCATCGTTGAACTTGCCGGTACATTCGAGGACAACATCGACGCCCTCCCAGTCCAGATCATCAAGGTTATAGGTTGACATGACCTCGATCGGGCCCTGACCCAGATCGAGGGTGGAGCCTGCAACCTTGACATTGCCGCCAAAGCGGCCATGCACGGAATCGTATTTCAACAGATGTGCATTGGTTTCAATCGGGCCGGTTGCATTGATACGCACGACCTGAACATCATTGCGCGCAGCTTCGGCGATATGCGCAAGCGTACAGCGGCCGATGCGACCAAATCCGTTAATGCCGATCGTGACGGTCATGCAAAACCCTCCTGTCAATTCGTGGCGGTCAAACCGACCTTATTCGCAATACCAAAGAGCAGTGATTGAGAAAACCCGTTATTTCAACATGTTAGCGGAAACACCGACGTGTTAGCGAAAACAGCGCGTATAATGGCCGCGCAATGCCGGAACTGTGTCTGAATTATCTTCGGTTTGCCTTGGCGGCATGTTCCTTTAGGCTGGCCGGAAATCAAAGACCAAAGGGCGGATATGAGCGGGTTATTGGCTTTACTGGACGATGTCGCGGCGATTGCCAAGGTGGCGGCGACCTCTATCGACGATGTGGCGGCGCAAGCGGTCAAGGCGGGTACGAAGGCGGCGGGGGCCGTGATTGATGATGCGGCGGTGACGCCCAAATATGTGCATGGTTTTGACCCCGATCGTGAATTGCCGATCATCTGGAAGATCGCGCGCGGATCCATCTTCAACAAGCTTGTGATCCTTTTGCCCGCCGCCCTGTTTTTATCGGCCTTCGCAGCTTGGGCGATCTTGCCGCTGTTGTTGTTTGGCGGGCTTTATCTGTGTTTTGAAGGTGCCGAAAAGGTCTTTCACTATTTTTGGCATGACCCCCATCTGGAGGTGCCGCTGGATGAGGAACTGGCCGGGGCTGCACATCTGGAGGCAGAGAAGGTCGCAGGCGCGATCAAGACCGATTTCGTGCTTTCGGCAGAGATCATGACAATCATCCTTGCGGCCATTCCCGACAGTTCGGTCTGGGTCGAGGCCGCCACATTGGCCGCGGCAGGGGTGGGGATCACCGGTCTGGTCTATGGCAGTGTGGCGTTGATTGTGAAGGCGGATGATTTTGGCCTGCTTTTAAGCCGCAAGGGCCGGTTCGGGGCCACCCGGGCCTTTGGGCGGTCGATCGTGCGGCGGATGCCGGGGTTCTTGACCGGCCTTACGGTGGTGGGCACGGCGGCGATGATCTGGGTTGGCGGATCCATTGTCGTGCATGGATTGGCCGGTTTTGGCATAAGCGCGCCCGAGCATCTGATAAAGGGCTGGGCCGAGATGGCGGCCCATGCCGCACCTGCCGCCTTGGCGGGATTTGTGAATTGGGCGGTGACGGCGGCGGTGGATGGGGTCATCGGCCTTGGGGTTGGTCTGGCGCTGATCCCGTTGGTCACGAAAGGGGTGGTGCCCATATGGGCGGCAACAGCGGGCCGGTTCAAACGATCCAGTTGAGCGCCTTTGGCGCAAGCCATCTCTCGGTGTCTTTGCCGGGGGCAAAGGCACCTCGGGTATTGGGTGTTTCTTGTCAGGGAAAAGGCCGCGCGTGGCGCGGCCCTTCTTAATCTCTGGAGCCCGCGTGGCGGGGTATCAGAGCATGGCTTTTACCTTTGCGGCGGCCGCCTCAGCGGTGATGCCAAATTCCGCATAGAGCCGTTCCGCCGGAGCAGAGGCGCCAAAGCCCTCCATTCCGACAAAAGCGGCTTTCGCCTCGCGCCCGCGCTCACCCAGCAAGAAGCGATCCCACGGTTGGCGCACGCCCGCCTCCACTGCCACACGCACCGGGCCTGCGGGCAAGACGCGCTTGCGGTAAGCCTCTGGCTGGGCTGCAAAAAGCTCCATCGAGGGCATAGAGACGACGCGGGTGCCGATGCCTTCGGCCTCAAGGAGGTCACGCGATTTGAGGGCGATTTCAACCTCGGATCCGGTGGCCATCAAGATGGCTTGCCGCTTGCCCACAGCCTCGGCCAGGATATAGCCGCCCTGAGCGCTTAGGTTCTTGTTTGTGTGGCTGGTGCGCAGCGTTGGCAGGTTCTGGCGGCTGAGCGCCAGAATTGAGGGCGTGTTGGCACTTGTCAGCGCCAGTTCCCAGCATTCTGCGGTTTCCACCAGATCAGCGGGGCGGAATGTCCAGGTATTGGGCGTGGCCCGGCAGATTGCCAGATGCTCGACCGGCTGGTGGGTGGGGCCATCTTCGCCCAGACCGATGGAATCATGGGTCATCACATAGACCGCCGGAACCCCCATCAATGCTGACAGGCGCATGGCACCGCGCGCATAATCGGTGAAGCACATGAAGGTGCCGCCATAGGGGCGCACCCCGCCATGCAAAGACATGCCGTTCATTGCCGCCGCCATTCCATGTTCGCGGATGCCGTAATGGACATGGCGGCCATTGCGGTTCTGCGGCGTGAAAATCCCCAGATCGGCGGTTTTCGTCAGGTTGGAGCCGGTCAGATCCGCCGAACCGCCGATGGTTTCGGGCATGATCGGATTGACCGCGGCCAGCACCATTTCGGAGGCTTTGCGCGAGGCGACTTTGGTCAGCTGGGCGCTGGCCTCTTTCTTGACGGCGCGGATTGTGGCGGCCAGTTTCTTGGGGGCCGCACCAGACATCTGACGCTCAAACTCGGCGCGTTTGGCCGGCGAAAGCGCTGCAAACCGGGCTTTCCATTCGCCGTGCTTTGCCGCACCGCGCGCACCGATCGCGCGCCAGCCCTTCTGGATATCGGCGGGAATGGTGAAAGCGGCGTGATCCCAGCCGTAGATCGCCTTGGTCGCCTTGATCTCATCCGTCCCAAGCGGCGCGCCATGGGCGCCTGCGGTGTCTTGTTTCTTGGGGCTGCCAAAACCGATATGGGTCTTACAATCCACCAGAACCGGCCGGTCAGAGGTTTTGGCAGCCGCCAGCGCACGGTCGATATCAACCGGATCATGGCCATCGCAAGAAAGCACAGTCCAACCGGCCGCCGCAAAACGGGCACGCTGATCGGTAATGTCCGACATCGAAATCGGCCCGTCGATCGAGATATTGTTATTGTCCCAAAGCACGATCAGTTTTGAGAGCTTTTGCATCCCCGCAAGGCCGATCGCCTCGTGGCTGATGCCTTCCATCAAACAGCCGTCACCGGCAATAACCCAGGTGCGGTGATCAACAACCTTGGCACCAAAGCGGGCGCGCAGGCTTTCTTCGGCCATCGCAAACCCCACGGCATTGGATATGCCCTGACCCAGCGGGCCGGTCGTGGTCTCAATGCCGCTGGCATGGCCATATTCGGGGTGGCCTGCGGTAATCGCCCCCCACTGGCGGAAATTCTTGATCTGATCAAGCG
>JBATTI010000685.1:0-5751 GCA_049670445.1 Albidovulum sp.
ATCGGCACCCTCGGCTGGCCCGAGGACACGCCCGAACTCAAAAAATACTTCCCGACCTCCGTCTTGATCACCGGCTTTGACATCATCTTCTTCTGGGTCGCGCGGATGATGATGATGCAACTGGCCGTGGTCGATCAGATCCCCTTCCACACCGTCTATGTCCATGCCCTCGTGCGCGACGAGAAGGGTAAGAAGATGTCGAAGAGCTTGGGCAACGTCCTTGACCCCCTCGACCTCATCGACGAATACGGCACCGATGCGGTGCGCTTCACCCTCACCTCGATGGCCGCCATGGGCCGCGATCTGAAACTGTCGAAAGACCGCATCGCAGGCTACCGCAACTTCGGCACCAAACTCTGGAACGCCACCCGTTTTGCCGAAATGAACGATGCCTTCGCTGTCGGGACGGATGCGGGACGCATACCCGAGGCACAGCATACGGTGAACCGCTGGATCATCGGCGAGGTCGCAAAGGCCCGGCTAGCGGTGGATGAGGCGCTGACAAATTACCGCTTCAACGACGCGGCCAACCTGCTTTACGCCTTCGTCTGGGGTAAGGTCTGCGATTGGTATGTCGAGTTTTCCAAACCCCTGATGGACGGCGAATATGCCGAAGAAACCCGCGCGACAATGGCTTGGGTTCTGGATCAATGCTATATCTTGCTGCATCCGATCATGCCCTTCATCACCGAAGAATTATGGGCGCTGACCGCCACCCGCGCCAAGCTTTTGGTTCATGCCGATTGGCCAACTTACGGGGCCGAACTGATTGATGACGCGGCGGATCGCGAGATGAATTGGGTCATCACCCTGATTGACGAAATCCGCTCTGCCCGCGCCCAGATGCATGTGCCAGCGGGGCTGAAACTGCCGATGATCCAGACCGCGCTGGATGACCGGGGCCGCACCGCCTGGGCGAATAATGCAGCCCTTATTCAAAAGCTTGCGCGCCTTGACGGGCTGACCGAAGGCGCCGCGCCCAAGGGTGCTATCACCATCGCGGTAGAAGGCGGCGGCTTTGCCATTCCGCTGGAAGGCGTGATCGACGTCGCCGAAGAAAAGGCCCGCCTTTCCAAGACCCTGGAGAAGTTGGAGAAAGATCTGAACGGCCTGCGCGGCCGCCTCAAGAACCCGAAATTCGTTGAAAGCGCCCCCGATGAGGTGGTCGAAGAAACCCGCGAAAAGCTCGCCCTTGGGGAAGATGAGGCCGCCAAACTTAACGCAGCCCTGAAAAGGCTTGCAGATATCGGCTAACCGGTTTCAATAAGCCACGCCCCATCCTTGCGAGCCAGATATGACCGGACCGCGTTACACAGACCTCATCGAAAGCCTGCCCGCCACGGTTCCCTTCGTCGGGCCAGAGACGCAGGAACGCAGCCGCGGGCGGCCTTTTTTGGCCCGTCTCGGTGCCAATGAAAACACCTTCGGCCCCTCCCCCAAAGCCGTCGAGGCAATGGCCCAAGCGGCCCGGAATGTCTGGATGTACGGCGATCCGGAAAACCACGATCTGCGTCAGGCACTTGCCCTTCATCACCGGGTAGGTGCGGAAAATATCATTGTGGGCGAAGGGATTGACGGGCTTTTGGGTTACCTCGCGCGGTTGCTGATCGGCCCGGGCGACGCAGTTGTAACCTCCGATGGGGCCTACCCGACCTTCAACTTTCACGCGGCAGGATACGGCGGCCACTTGCACAAGGTCCCCTATAATGGCGATCACGAAGACCCCGATGCGCTTATCGCCAAAGCGGTTGAGACGGGCGCAAAGCTGATCTATTTTGCCAACCCCGACAACCCGATGGGGTCATGGCACCCCGCCAAGACCGTGCAACGCCTGATCGACGCGGTGCCCGACGGCTGCCTTTTGGTGCTGGACGAAGCCTATGTCGAATTCGCCCCCGAAGGCACCGCCCCCCGCCTTGATCCCGACACCCCCCATGTGATCCGGATGCGCACTTTTTCAAAGGCTTACGCGATGGCGGGTGCTCGGGTGGGTTACGGGGTTGGCCACCCCGAGCTGATCCGCGCCTTTGACAAGATCCGCAATCACTTTGGCATGTCGCGCATCAGTCAGGCCGGGGCACTGGCCGCCCTTGGCGATGCCGGCCACCTTGGCCACATCCTGCAAGCCGCAAAGACCGCGCGCGCAGAAATCGAACGCATCGCCCGGGCGCATGGCCTGACGCCCCTGCCCTCTGCCACCAATTTCGTCACGATTGATGCGGGTGCGGATGGCGCATTTGCCCGCCGTCTGGTGGCCGAACTTGTCGCCCGCGACATCTTCGTGCGCATGCCTTTCGTCGCGCCGCATGACCGCTGCATTCGGGTAAGCTGCGGCCATCCCGCAGACCTTGCAGCCTTTGCAGAGGCCCTCCCCCCCGCCCTTGCCGCCGCCCGATCCTGACCCGCCACAACCCGCCCTTTCGCTGCGCACCGCTTTGCCTGTATCAAGGCCAAAGGCGCGAGGAGCTATCATGACCCAAGAAGCAACCCCGGACAGAACCGTTTTGCGCATTGCAGGCGATGACGCGCGCGATTTCCTGCAAGGTCTGGTGACCAACCACTTGCCGGACCAAGGGACGCCCGCCGTTTATGCAGCACTGCTAAGCCCGCAAGGCAAGTATCTGGCCGATTTCTTCTTGATCGCTGACGGCGATGCTATCTTGCTGGATATCAAAGCGGATTTGGCCGCGGGCGTTGCGCGCAGACTGGGCATGTACCGGCTGCGCGCCAAGGTGACGATTGAACCGGCCTCGCTGCTTGTGACCCGTGGCCTTGGCCCCACCCCAACGGGCGCTATGGTCGCCCCGCGCCACCCCGCCCTTGGCTGGCGCCATTATGGCCAGACGGCGGGCGGCCCCCCTGCGATTGACTGGGATGCCCTGCGCGTGGCCCATGTCATTCCCGAAACCGGGGTCGAGCTGATCCCCGACGAAAGCTATATTCTTGAAATGGGGTTTGAACGCCTGCACGGCGTCGATTTCCGCAAGGGTTGCTATGTCGGCCAAGAGGTTACCGCCCGGATGAAACACAAGACCGAATTGCGCAAAGGCTTGGCGCAGGTCGCGGTGGATGGCCGCGTGCCGGTCGGCACCCCGATCACCGCCAACGACAAGATCGTCGGCCGGCTGTTCACCCAATCTGAAGGGATCGGCCTCGCATATCTGCGGTTTGACCGGGCACAGGACTTGCAGGCGGGATCGGCCGCAGTACGGATGATCTGAACAGGGCGGCTCCGCGGCAACCGCGGTTGCAAGGCACATCATAGTTGCACAATCCCAAATTCAACCGCAATGTGCGGGGCAGTTTGACGAGGAGTATACAATTTGCTTGCCGGGCCTGGTCTGTTCCGATTGTTCCTGGCGATGCTGGTCGTGATCCAGCATTTGTCACGGGTCCGAATTGGCATCACCGCCGTCATGGTCTTTTTCATGCTCAGTGGCTTTTGGGTCTGCAAAATGTACTGCGAAAAGTACCGCCTAAGATCCAACCCGCTGTTGCGCTTCTACGCCTCGCGCGTCTTGCGCCTTTGGCCGCGATGATCTGGGCGCTGGCGCTTTTGCCCTTTGTCGCGTGGAGCGTTCGCCAACCCAGCCCAAGCCTTGACCGCAAGATGGGCGATTTTTCCTACAGCCTCTACTTGACCCACTATCCGGTGATCGTTGCCATCAACACCATGACGCCGGGCGGCATGCAGCCGCAAGACAAGATCATGGCAATCGCCGCGATATTGGTCGTGGCCATTGCATTTTACACCTTGGTGGACGCGCCGTTGGAACGGCGTCGAAAGGCACTGGTCCTGGCCTGACGACGCTTTTGGGCCGGGTCAGGCCCGTTCGGAATATTCCATCAATTCCGTGTGGACGATAATGTCTTCGTCTTGCGCGATGAACGGCGGCACCATGATGCGCACGCCATTGTCCAAAATCGCAGGCTTATAGCTGTTTGCAGCCGTCTGGCCTTTGACCACAGGCTCGGTATCGATAACCTTGCACACGACCTTTTGCGGCAATTGCATCGACAGCGCCTCATCACCATAATATTCGACCGTGGCGATCATACCGTCTTGCAAGAACGGGCGACGCTCGCCCAGAAGGTCGGCATCAAGTTCGGTCTGCTCGAAGGTTTCATTATCCATGAATACCAGACGGCCATCGGTTTCGTACAAGAACTGCTGATCCTTTTGATCCAGCCGCACCCGTTCGACCTTGTCTTCCGAGCGGAAGCGCTCATTAAGCTTGCGCCCGTCGCGCAGGTTCTTCAGTTCGACCTGCGCAAATGCGCCGCCTTTGCCGGGTTTCACATGGCTGACCTTGACCGCAGCCCATAGGCCATTGTCATGTTCAAGCACGTTACCGGGACGAATTTCATTGCCGTTGATTTTGGGCATTGGACAAAACCTGATCAAAAGGTTGAAGGAAAGTTGGCCGCACCTATATATGGCAAGGTTATTTCTGGCAAGCAGACTAGATAATGTGGTGACCTGAAGCCAGCCATGCGATATATGCATGGCGGATATTCTAAACGAGATATGCCGAATCAAGGCGCTATGGCCTTATTCAGGGAACGGCAAGAACTGCAAGAGCAATAAGAAAAAGGACGGTAGGATGCGCGATTTCGTAGATGGCACAGCATTCAATTACGAACAGGGTCAAAGATCGCGCAAGCTTTTTGCAGCTGTCGTTCTTGCGGCATTGGATGATGCGATTGCAGATGACAAGAAATACGGCAACGGGCCAGAGCAGATTGCACGCTGGTCGCGGTCGCGCGATGGGCGCGAAGTCCTGTCCTGCGCCGGGATCGACCCGAATGAACGTGTGGTCAAGGGTTTGATGGAGTTCGTCTCAAAAGGCGTGCGCACCTCGGTCGCCCTTTCGCGCGAAGAAAGCGAACGTCGCCATGCCGCCGAAGAGGCCGAAGCAGAAGCGGCCTGAAGACGGCGAAAAGCCAAGCATAAGGCACCCCTTTGGGGTGCTTTTTTGTTTCAGGCACATGCGGTTTCACAAGGTTTCTGATGCGGGTGTTTGGCGGATCACCCCCCCCCGCATCAATCCAAACATCAATCCAAACATCAATCCGTACTTCAAGCCGGGCAGCAGCCCGCCGCCAAGACCAGCGCAACAAGGCCGCGTCTGGCGGCCCATTTGAAACCTTGCCATAACCTCAGGCCCGGCGCCGCACAGGCGGCGATTTCCAAGGGGCCCATGACACGGCCAAAGCGCTGCGGATCCCAACAGCCGACGGGGCTGCGAAAAGCCCCATCGCCGATCGGCCAGACCTGTGGCCCTGCATCTTCCTTATGCAACCCAAAGCCGCATATCAGATGCAAGACGGCCGGCCCCGGGAAAACGCCAGCAACGGGGGGCGGCGCAAGGGCACGGCACCTAAGAACAGCGCTCCCCAAAGGGCAAATAGTTATCGACCGCAAAGATCACGCGGAATTGATCAGAAAAGTAAGAGCTGTCGAAGGGGGTATTGGCCGAAACGTTTTGCACGCAAAGCGCCCATCCGACCATGAGGAACAGCGACAGATCGGGCAGCAATGCGCCCAAAACCGCCCCCCCCCTGACGCCACCCGAGTCCGGCAAAGACCGCCGCGCCAATATCAGAGAAGGGGCGCGGCTATTCACCCCTGTTACCGCCTCAAGGCCCGCAACCGCGTGGCGGGCCGCTTACCCGGCAGGGTCATCGGTGCGTTCAGCTTCCAGCGCGCGAGCAATCTCGCGGCGCACCAACAGCCGCAGGTTGCGTGTG
>JBATTI010000686.1:0-11600 GCA_049670445.1 Albidovulum sp.
TCGAAAACGTTGTGGTCGAGGCCAAAAACCGGACTTCAGTGCCTGTTTCGCCCCCCGCATCGCCAACGACACGCAAGGCTTCCACAGTATCGCCACGTTCAAACCGGGCGAAATGCTCTTTGCCCTGACGCCAGATGCGCAGTTCCAGCCAAGCGGACAATGCGTTGACGACCGAAACCCCAACGCCATGCAGACCGCCTGAAACCTTATAGCTGTTTTGGTCGAATTTGCCGCCCGCATGCAGCTGGGTCATGATGACCTCGGCGGCTGACACACCTTCTTCGGTGTGAATATCGGTAGGAATGCCCCGTCCATTATCGCGCACGGAAACCGAGTTGTCCGCGTGGATTTTCACGGTAACTGCGGTGGCGTGGCCTGCCAAAGCCTCGTCAATGCCGTTATCGACAACTTCATAAACCATATGGTGCAGGCCCGAACCATCGTCGGTATCGCCGATGTACATGCCGGGGCGCTTACGCACGGCATCCAAGCCCTTGAGAACCTTGATAGAATCGGCGCCATATTCGGCCGGTTGCTGGATGTCGTCGTTCATGCCCGTCTGCCCTTATTCTTGTACCCATCTTATAGGCGTTCGGGCAGGGGTTGTCACGTGCTGGGCACAATATTTAGTAGTCAGAGCAAGGCGATGACGACCCCGACAAGTATCAAAAGAGCGCCAGCCGCAATGTTGATCCGCCGCAGCGCCTGGGGCGAGGATAAAAGCCTTCGCGCCTGACCAACTGCAAAGGCGGTGGCGAGGTTGCCTAACAGCGGGATCGACATCGACAACAACAAGATGACGGCGATGTCAGCCCCGGTTACACGGGTCAGATCAAAGAACCCGGGCAAGACGCCCATATAGAACAAGATCGCTTTGGGATTGCCCAAAACGGCCGCAACCCCGGCAGAAAACGCGGGCCAGACCCCGGGTCGGGTCAGGCGCCCTTCAGCCGTCATGATCGACGCATCCGCAGTGCGGATCAATGCAGCACCCATAAGCACAAAGATCACCACAGCGACCCAGTGCATGATCGCCGTTATTTGCGCGAATTGGCCCACAATCCATGTCAGCCCGAAAATCGCGAAAAGCGGCCAAAGAAAATCGCCAACCGTTACGCCAACCGCCAAGGGCCAGGCGGAACGGAACCCACCGCTAAGGGCGCGCGCCGTCACCGCAATCAAAACCGGCCCCGGTGTGACCCACAAGATCACCAGAGCCCCGGCGTAAAGCAAAAGGCTGTGCGCGGCGAGCGTCATGGCGCCTCTGACGGGAATTTGGGCAAAGTCAGGCTACCATCAGCGGCAAGTGGCCAGAATGGGTTCATTGCCAGTTCCCAGACATGGCCGTCTGGGTCGGTGAAATAGCCGGAATAGCCGCCCCAAAACACCTTTTCTGGCGCCTTCAGCGCTGTCGCACCGGAATTCAATGCCAGTTCAAAGGCCTCATCCACGTCGGCCTCGGTCGAGAAATTCTGTGCGAGCGTTATCGCCCCCGTGCCCAATGTCGCATCGGGGCGGCCCTGATCCTTGGCAAGTTCGGCGACTGGAAAAAGCCCCAAAACCGCGCCGTGCAGCTGATAGAAGACCACGCCCTCCAATGCTTCGGCGGGCGTCCAGCCCAAGGCTTCATAAAATGTCCGAGACCGTGCAAGATCTTTCACCCCAAGGGTGATCAATGTTACGCGCTGTCGTGTCATGGCTTTGCTCTTTCGGTGGCAACTGATTGGCCAGCTTCTTCGCTGACCTCGAAATACTGTGCGCGGTTGCCAAGTGCGGTGAAAAGCTCGGCCCCTGTTCCTGTCATGATGGCTTGTACCCCAAGAGCGCAGATTTCATCATAAAGCGCGGCGCGCCGGGTGGCGTCAAGATGGGCTGCGACCTCGTCCAACAACAAGATAGGCGTGATGCCCGCCCTTTCGACAGACAGGGCACGGGCATTGGCAAGGATTAGCGAAATCAAAAGCGCCTTTTGTTCGCCTGTGGATGCTTGTGCAGCCGGCTGGCCCTTGGCAGCATAAACCGCCGACAGGTCGCTGCGATGTGGGCCGGTCAGGGTGCGGCCAGCGGCCATATCGCGCCCGCGCCCCTCGGCCAAGGCTTGTTCAAGTGCGGCGGCATCTGCGCTTGGCGTGGCGCCTTCCGGGTCAAACAAGGCCAGATCCGCCACAGGAAATGCGGTTTCCGCGCCGTCCTGAGCGGCTGCAATGCACGCTAGAGCCTTGGCGCGGTTCGCGGCCACTTCGGCGCCCGAGGCGGCCATCTGGCCTTCCAGCGCACGATACCAACTTGCATCGCGCACCATGTCTCTCAGCAGCCGGTTGCGTTCGCGCATGGCTTTTTCATAGGTCAAAACTGCCTCGGCATGGCCAGGTAGGAACGAAAGCGTCATCCGGTCAAGATAGCGCCGTCGCCCCTCTGCCCCCTCTATCCACAGCCGATCCATTGCCGGAACCAGCCACAACACGCGCGCGATGCGGCCAAGCGCGGATTGGGGGGATTGTTTGCCGTCGATCAATACCACGCGCGGCGCCTCGCCTTCGGCAAAGCTTTCGACCTCATGCCCGCAAAGTGTTGCCATGACTTTCCAGCCCAGCGCCTCTGGCTTGCGGGCCAGTTCGGTGCCGGTCGCCCGGCGCAGCCCTCTGCCCGGGGACAGCAGTGATATTGCCTCAAGTATGTTGGTTTTGCCTGCGCCATTGGCCCCGTATATCGCGACGGGCCGCCCATCAAAGCACAGCACAGAGCGCCGGTGTGAGCGGAAATGTGACAAGGTCAGGTTCGTGATACCGGATCGGGACACGTCCTTGCCTTTCATTATGGGTCAGTGCCTTGCGACGGGCTGGAGGGCGCTGGGCGGCCTAGACCCGCATCGGCATGACGACATAAACCGCAGATGTGTCATCGCCTTCGCGCATCAAGGTTGGGTCGCCTGATGAATTGAACATGAAAACCGCATTTTCACGATCAACCTGACTGGCGATTTCCAGCAAGTATTTGGCGTTAAAGCCAATCTCCAACCGTTCATCACCATATGCCACGGCCAGTTCTTCTTCGGCAGCACCGGAATCGGGCGCATTGACCGACAGGATCAGCCGGTCTTCATCAAGCTGCAATTTGACAGCACGCGACCGTTCTGACGAAACCGTGGCGACCCGGTCAACCGCCTTGGCAAATTCGGCCGCATCCACTTCCAGCCGCTTGGTGTTGCCGGTTGGAATAACCCGGGTGTAGTCGGGGAACGTCCCGTCGATGACCTTAGAGGTCAGCGTGATCAACGGGGTTGCAAAGCGCACTTTGGTTTCAGAAACCGATACCGCAATTTGCGTATCGTCATCGTCCAAAAGTTTACGCAGCTCCCCCACGGTTTTGCGCGGCACGATTACGCCCGGCATTCCGGCTGCGCCGTCGGGCAGGGGTGCGTCGATCCGCGCTAGGCGGTGGCCATCGGTGGCCACGCAGCGCAACACCGGGCCGTCTTCTCCGGTGGATACGTGCATATAGACGCCGTTCAGGTAATAGCGGGTCTCTTCGGTAGAGATTGCGAATTTCGATTTGTCGAACAGCCGACGCAACACCCCAGCAGGGGCAGCAAAGTTCGACGTGTATTCCGATGAAGCCATGACAGGGAAATCTTCCCGCGGCAATGTCGCCAGCGAAAAGGTTGACCGACCGGCTTGCACGGTAATCCGGCCCGCAGCGCTATCGTCGATAAGCTGCACCAAAGACCCGTCGGGCAGTTTGCGCACAATCTCATGCAACATCACCGCGGATACGGTGGTTGACCCGGTCTGTTCAACAACGGCCGTTGCCTTGTCGGTGACTTCGATATCAAGGTCAGTCGCGCGCAGGCTGACGGTATTGCCTTCGGCCTCGATCAGCACATTGGCCAAAATCGGAATGGTGTTGCGCCGCTCGACAACCGACTGCGCCTGGGCGACCGCCTTGAGTAGCGTTGCGCGTTCGATGCTGATCTTCATATCAGTCCCCTGTGATACCGGAGGCTTGCCGGGAGGGGAAATCTACCAACTTTCCGCCAAGGCTCAAGAATTTTTCTGGAATGTCCATTGGAAAGCCGGGATCGTCAAGGGCACCCGTCCGGATGCCCCTCCGAATTTTAGGATTCAAGCAATCTGCGCAACAGGTCAATGTCTTCAGCCAGTTGGTGATCAGAGGCTTTCAACTCTTCCACCTTGCGCACTCCGTGCATGATCGTTGTGTGATCGCGCCCGCCAAAACGCCGCCCGATTTCTGGAAGCGAGCGTGTCGTCAGCTGTTTGGACAGATACATGGCAACCTGCCTGGGGCGGGCGATGGTGCGTGTCCGCTTTGGGCCGATCATGTCTGACAGACGAATATTGAAATGTTCGCTGACCTTGCGCTGAATTTCCTCGATGGTCAGCTTGCGGTCATTGGTCCGCAAAATATCCGACAGGCAATCTTGCGCCAGATCCAGCGTGATTTCGCGTCCGACCAGAGATGCAAAGGCAAAAAGCCGGGTTAGTGCGCCTTCCAGCACCCTTACGTTAGTGGTGATGCGGTGGGCCAAAAATTCCAATACGCCGGCGCCCAGTGCAAGGCCCTTGTATTGATCGCGGTACATTTCGGCCTTTTGTTGCATGATGCCTAGCCGTAGTTCGTAATCGGTTGGATGCAAATCAACGACCAACCCGCATTGGAGACGGCTTTTGATCCGCTCTTCAAGATCCTTGATTTCACCCGGCGCGCGATCGGCCGAAATGACGATACGTTTGTTTTGATCGATCAGTGCGTTGAAGGTGTGAAAGAATTCTTCTTGTGTGGATTCCTTGCCCGCAATGAATTGCACATCATCGACCATCAGCACATCGACCGACCGGAAGAGTTCCTTGAAATCCATGATCTGTTTGTCGCGCAGCGCCTGCACGAAGCGGTACATGAATTGTTCGGCCGACAGGTAAAGCACACGCAATTCGGGCTGGCGGGTCCGCATATCATGCGCGATAGCGTGCATCAGATGGGTCTTGCCCAGCCCCACGCCGCCATAAAGAAACAAGGGATTGAAGGTGACAGGCCCGCCTTCGGAAACACGCCGGGCAGCGGCATGGGCCAGTTCATTGGGCTTGCCCACGACAAAGCTGTCAAAGGTGAAACGAGCATCAAGCGGCGCGCCCAGTATTTCGCCAGCCTCGTCGCAGTCGCTGATCGCGGCTGCGCGCTTGGGTTTGCGGTCTTTGCCGCCGACCACTTGCTTGATGGGAACGGCGCGGAGTTTTGGCACGGTCAGTTCAACCCGCTCAACTTCGGCGCCAACCTTGTTCAGGTGCAGTCGTATTTGTTCCAGGTAATTGCGTGACACCCAGTCGCGCATAAAATTGGTGGGCACATCAAAACGGGCCACGCCGTTATCGATGCCAACCAGATCAAGTGGTTCAATCCACGACGAATAAGCATTCTTTCCAACGCTCTTGCGCAATTCGATTTGAGCCTGCCCCCAGGTGCTGTCAGTCATTATTCTTGCCCATGTCTTTCTCTATCCGTCCCAAATGGCCTTCAGGCCACAATCCGGTTTCCCGGGCGGTTCACTCGTGGCCTTCCTGCAAAAAGTACGACGAATCGGGTAAATCACCCAAATACAACGTGGCATCAAGCAGAGGCTTGGGTTCGGGACAGGGCATAAAATACCGCCGAAAATACCGGCGGTGATCTATGCGTACGCAAACGCTCCGCCTAAGCGGCAGCATCAGACATCAGCAACCAAAGACCAAGCAGCATGGCCAATAGACCGAGCATCAGCAAAGAGCAGCCTTTGCTTTTGCTCGCGGTTACCTCAAGTCCCCCCAAGACGATGTGAATCGCCTCACGAAGCTAGCAAGCCCGATGGAGTTGCCGCAACCGATCTTCTCGCTTGACTCAAAGTTTGTGTCAGAGAATCTCTTGGCCCGTGCAAAATGGGCACAGGGCCGCCTAGCGGTGCTGACAAGACGCAAAAAAGGACGCATCCGAAGATGCGTCCTTCCTGATTCTGCTTGGCGCTTGGGTTAAGCGGCGAGCGCTTTGACGCGTGCCGACAAACGCGACATTTTGCGTGCTACGGTGTTCTTGTGCAAAACACCTTTGGTAACACCGCGGGCCAGTTCTGGCTGGACTTCGCGCAGTGCTGTCGCTGCAACCGCTTGATTACCAGAGCTAATCGCTTCTTCCACCTTGCGAAGGAAGGTGCGGATCCGCGAGCGGCGCGCCTTGTTGATGTCTTGACGGCGCTCGTTTTGGCGTGCGCGCTTTTTGGACTGGGGCGTATTGGCCATGAGTCGTTTTCCGATTTAGGTTCGAGGAATTCTGAAGCCGCGCTTCTAGGGCTGCTGCGCGGATAAGTCAACAAGCCCTGGCGCAATTTCCAGCGATTTTTGCTGCACCGATCTTTCTAGCGGTCGCGAAACTTTGGCGCGCGCTTTTCCATAAAGGCCCGCATGCCCTCTTTTTGGTCATCGCTGGCAAAAAGTGACTGAAAAAGACGGCGTTCAAACAAAAGCCCTTCCGTAAGCGCCACCTCATCCGCGCGGTGAACGGCCTCTTTGGCTGCCATCACCGCCAGGGCCGATTTTTCAGCTATTTTTTTGGCGGCCTTCAGCGCGTCGGGAATCAGTTGATCGGCGGGAACAACACGGGCGACCAGCCCGGCACGTTCTGCCTCTGCTGCGTCCATCATCCGCCCGGTCAGATGCATGTCCATTGATTTTGCTCGCCCGATCAGCCGGGTCAGGCGTTGGGTGCCGCCGATGCCAGGTATGACGCCCAGATTAACCTCTGGTTGGCCGAATTTGGCGGTATCGGCAGCAATGATGAAGTCACACAGCATTGCCAATTCGCATCCGCCACCCAAGGCAAAGCCTGCAACCGCCGCGATCACCGGTTTGCGGCAGTTTGCGATGATGTCTGATTCCGCGACAAACATGTTCTCGCGGTAGATCTGCGCGAAGTCCTTATCGGCCATTTCCTTGATATCGGCACCTGCCGCAAAGGCCTTGTCGGACCCGGTGATTACAATCGCGCGCACGGCATCATCGGTGGCCATCTCCGACAAAGCCCGCGCCAGTTCGCGCATGAGTTCGGAGTTGAGCGCATTCAGCGCTTCGGGCCGATTTAGCCTGATCAGAGCCACTTTTTGATCAATCTCGATGATCAGGGTCTTGTAAGACATAGCGCACGCCTTTCGGTAATAACTGCCCCAGAGCTATCAGCCGGGCCGCGCTGTGCAAGTCATCTTTGACATTTTGGGCAAAAGAAAGTGGACCTTCCGGATTGCACGATGCGACTGATCTGGCCCTTGCAGCCATCGGTTGGGCATGGCGTGCCCTCGCGGCCATAAACCCGGAAAGCATGCTGAAAATAACCCAGTTCGCCATCCGCCTGACGGTAGTCTTTAAGCGATGATCCCCCTGCCGCGATCGCTTCTGACAGCACGTCGCGGATAATTGGCACAAGCTTGGCGATTTTGCCGGGCGTCAGATCCCCCGCTGCCCGGCGCGGGTCGATCCCCGCGCGGTGCAACGCCTCTGCCACGTAGATATTGCCAAGCCCTGCCACGATCTTTTGATCTAACAGCGCGGATTTCACCGGCATCGCGCGACCTTTCAGGCGGCCGCGCAGATAGCTTTCGCTGAATGCGTTGCCCAAAGGCTCGGGCCCGATGTCGCGCAGTAATTTATGCGAATCGGCGTCTGCGGTGACCATCAAATCCATCGCCCCAAAACGACGTGCATCGTTGAAGGTGACGCGCGCGCCGCCCTTCATATCGAAAACCACATGGTCGTGTTTGGCAGGCGCAGGGTGATCTTGGTGAAATGCGCCCAATGTAGCGCCGGAAATCAGCATGCGCCCGGACATGCCAAGATGGATCAGAAGGGTTTCGCCGGTAGACAGGTCTGCCAGAATGTATTTCGAACGCCGTCGTAGCGCCAGCACCCGCGTGCCTGTCAGCCGTTCCGCCATCCGTTCGGGCAAAGGAAAGCGAAGATCAGGCCGATTGACCGTAGCCTGTTCGATGACGCGGCCTTCCATCGTGGGCAAAAGCCCGGCGCGGACGGTTTCAACCTCGGGAAGTTCTGGCATGGGGGTGTCGATCCGATCAATGTCTCAATCAAGACCTTAAGCAATAGCAGCATGGCGACAAGGCATTTTGGGCCCCGACCCGAACCAACCTGCGCAGGGGCTGCGGGCCAACAGCGTATTCTTTTTGCCATTGGGGTGATGAGGGTTTTACTGCTGCCCGGTTCGGTATATTCCGATGACGGTAAAAAATCAGGCGAATATGATGACCGAAGACACCCAATCGACCACACATTTCGGTTTTCAGACCGTGCCCGAGGCGGAGAAGGCGGGCATGGTGCACGGCGTCTTTACCCGCGTTGCCAACCGCTATGATGTAATGAATGATCTTATGTCGATAGGCATCCACCGCATCTGGAAAGAAGCGATGATGGATTGGTTGGCACCGCGCCCGGGGCAAAAGCTTTTGGATGTTGCGGGCGGTACCGGTGACATAGCCTTTCGCTTTTTGGACCGCGCGGGGTCTGGCCATGCAACGGTTTGTGATCTGACGGAATCGATGTTGGTCGAAGGCCGCAAGCGCGCAGAGGCGGAAAATCTGGCCAATAGCCTTGACTGGATCACCGGTGATGCGATGGCATTGCCCTTTGCTGCCAACACCTTCGACGTCTATACAATCAGCTTTGGCATCCGAAATGTGACCCGGATCAGCGATGCGCTGACCGAGGCATATAGAGTGCTGAAACCCGGCGGGCGATTGATGGTGCTTGAATTCAGCCAATTGCCGAACCCCGCAATGCAATGGGCCTATGACCGCTATTCCTTCAATGTCATTCCGCTGATGGGTCAGGTCGTGGCCAATGACCGCGACAGCTATCAATATCTGGTCGAATCTATCCGCAAATTCCCCGATCAAGACAGTTTTGCCGCGATGATCCGGCAGGCGGGCTTTGATCAGGTCAAATATCGCAACATGTCCATGGGCATAGCCGCCCTGCATTCGGGCTGGAAAATCTAGGTGCGTGGCCCACATAACATCTGGCGGCTGATCCGCACCGGCGCCACGCTGGAACGTGCGGGTGCGATGAATGTCGTGCTTGATGCCTTTGAGGCTGGGCGGATGATGCGGTTTTGCGCGCGCTCGTTCGCCTTTCCTTTCCGCTGGCTTGGGTATCACGGCGACCCAAGCCTTCCGCCGGCCATCCGTGCACTCACAGCTCTTGGTCCATCCTACATCAAGTTCGGGCAAATCCTTTCGACCCGGCCCGATGTGGTGGGCGAGGATCTCGCGCAAGAGCTGCGGGTCTTGCAGGATCAGCTGGCGCCCTTTGCCACAGATATCGCCAAGGCCGAGGTCGAGAAAGAGCTTGGCATCAGCGTCGATGAGGTGTTTTCAAGCTTTTCCGACCCGATTGCCGCAGCATCCCTTGCGCAGGTGCATAAGGGTGTGTTGCGCGAAACCGGGCAAGAGGTCGCGGTCAAGGTCCTGCGTCCGGGCATTGAAAAGGCCTTTCGGCGCGATATTGATGCATTTTATTTCGCAGCCCGGCTGATAGAGACCTTGTCGCCGGCCTCTCGGCGCTTGCGCCCGGTAGATGTGATCAGCCATTTTGATGGCGTGGTGCAGGGTGAGCTGGATTTGCGGCTTGAAAGCTCTGCCGCGTCGGAATTTGCGGCCAATACAGCGCGGGATGCGGGGTTTCAGGTGCCAGCCGTACACTGGCAGCTGTCGGCAAGACGGGTGATGACACTGGATTGGGCCGAAGGGATCAACATCGGCGATAATGCAGCACTGGATGCGGCCGGGCATGACCGCGCGGCGCTAGCGGCACGGGCCTTGCAACTGTTTCTTAGCCACGCATTGCGCGATGGGCTTTTTCACGGCGACATGCATCAAGGTAACCTGAAAGTGGCCGCGAATGGCGATATCATTGCCTATGATTTCGGCATCATGGGCCGGATCGATGCCTATACAAGGCGCGTCTACGCCGAGATACTTTTTGGGTTTATTCATAAGGATTATCAGCGGGTTGCCGAAGTTCATTTCGAGGCGGGCTATGTGCCTGCCGACCGCGATGTCAATGAATTCGCGCTTGCGTTACGGGCCGTGGGAGAGCCGATGTTCGGCCTTGATGCCAGCCGCATCTCGATGGCGCGTTTGCTGACCTATCTGTTCGAGGTCACCGAACGGTTCGGTATGAAAACCCGGACCGAGCTGATCTTGTTGCAACGGACAATGGTTGTTGTCGAAGGGGTGGCCCGATCACTTTATAGCAAGGTCGATATCTGGGAAGATGCGCGTCCGGTGGTTGAGGAATATATCAAGGAAAACGTCGGTCCAAAGGCGGTGCTGCGCGACCTGTTCAAAACAGCACGTATCTTGGCACGGCTTGGGCCAAAACTGCCGCAACTGGCCGAAGCCATGCTGATCCGCCAAATGGCAGCCCCACCCGACGACCCGCAACCGGGCGGCTGGTTCCGGATCTGGCCGATCTTGGCGGCTGTCGGGCTTTTGGGTGTGGGCGCCGGGGTCGGGCTTTGGTTTTGAGGTTTATGAGGTGGAGGCCTGTCGCAGCGCCTTGATGTCCGACGGTGATACGGTTGCGCCACTTTCCATCACCAGGACCGCGCCATCTGCATCTTGTCTGGTTTCGGTGATCTTGCCATAAACCTCGACCTTGTCATTGGCGATAATCTTGCCCGCCTGATAGCTTTCAAGCTGGAACGAATAGACACCGTGCAAGACGGCATTTCCGGCGTTATCGGTTCCCGTCCAGTTAATCGGATTGTTTGACACGTTGATCTCCTGCCGCGAGACCGCGCGGTTTTGTGCATCAAATGCCACCAAAACCGTCTTGTCGGCGCCATCGGCCGGGACCGGCTGCAAGGTGATCTTCTGTCCGTGGAAATCCACGGGCACGGCCGCTCGCGCCTCCATTCCAACCCAAGACGCATATTGCGCCATCCCGGATGTGCCGTTCTGGCCAGCAAGTGCTTCAAGCAGCTGATTTGTTTTCACTTGTTGTTCAACGCCTGAGAAGGTCGCAAGTTGGGTGGCATAATCTGTCGAATCAACCGGGTTCAGCGGGTCTTGGTTCTTCATCTGCGCGGTCAGCATTTTTAGAAACATTTCATAGTCGCCTGAAACCTTTGCGGCGTCGGTTTGCGATTGGGTGATTGGCTTGGCTGAGGTAACAGAGGTGACATCCATGATGGATCCTTTCAGATGCGAATATCGATGCCACCGGCGGGCAACTGCGTTCGTGGTGCAGTGGTTACCGGTCGGATCGGGTCGGGTTCAGGTTTTTTCGGCAGATCGTCATCCCCGCTGTCGGCACGGGTGGTTCCGGCATGGCGCGGGTCTTCACCCTGCTCGAAAGAGAAGTTCAGGTTTTCGTAGCCAAGATCGCGGAAATCTTGCGCCAGTTGGTGAATATTCCGGCGCATGAGATCAAGCGTTTCGGCGCGGTCTACAACCAGTGACAAGGTCAATGTGTTGTCGGTTGTGGTTAATGTCATGCGCACGCGCCCCAGCTCTTCCGGTGATAGTGAAATATCGACGGGTCGGTCAGGAA
>JBATTI010000687.1:0-5141 GCA_049670445.1 Albidovulum sp.
CCGATGAATTGGCGGCATTGGAAGAAATCAAATATTACCGCAGCTATGAGGCGGGCCAGACGGTTGTCTGGTCAGGCGATCAGATGGAATTTGTGGCCTCGGTCGTATCAGGCGTCGCGACACTTACACAAACCATGGAAGACGGGCGCAGGCAGATGGTCGGGCTGTTGCTGCCCGCAGATTTCGTCGGTCGTCCGGGGCGCGAATATGCCCCCTATGATGTCACCGCAACCACCGATCTGCTGATGTGCTGCTTTCGCAAGAAGCCGTTTGAACAGCTGATGGACCGCACCCCGCATATCGGCAACCGCTTGCTGGAAATGACGCTGGATGAGCTGGATGCAGCCCGTGAATGGATGTTGATCCTTGGCCGCAAAACCGCGCGCGAAAAAATCGCGAGCCTGCTTTCGATCATCGCCCAGCGCGAGGCAGCCCTTGCCTTGCGCAGTGACAAGAAAATGGATTTCGACTTGCCTTTGACCCGCGAAGCGATGGCCGATTATCTTGGCTTGACGCTTGAAACCGTAAGCCGCCAGATGTCGGCCCTGAAAAGGGACGGGGTGATCATTCTGGAAGGAAAGCGGCGCATTGCCATCCCGGATTTTGACCGCCTGATGGAAGAGGCCGCCGATGATGCTGACGGTGGCGCAATAGCATAGGGTCGGGTTGGGGGGGGGCGCCTGTTCCCCCAAAGCCCACAGGCGTCAGTCAGCCGGGGCCATTGGGGCAGGCCCCGGGGGCCGGACGAAACAGCCCGCCGCGAACAAACCCAGAAGGGCGATTGGCAGGCAGGCGGTGAAGATCCATCTGGCGACGGTGCTGGCCTCGGCCACTGAATTGCCAATTGCAAAGCCTGCGGCATTGGCCACGATGCCCAAAAGTGCTGCCCCAAGCGCATAGCCAAAGTGCCCCACCACCGACATGGCCCCTGACAGACGCTCCAGATCATCGGCGCCAACAAGGCGCCGGGCGCGGCGCAAGACAAAGGTCCATGCCGCACCGAAACCACCGCCTTGCACTGCGGCCGCAAGGGCGATCAGGGGCAGCGGGCCATGCGGGATGGCAAAGATCATCGCCCCCACCCCCGCCGCGACCAGCGCCATGCCGCTGAAGATATAGAACGGATCATGCCGTTCCGGCGCCCCCGACAGCAAGATCGCGGCCAAGGTCCAGCCAATCGCCTCGCAGGCCAGAACATAGCCTGCGGCAAGGGCAGAGGCCCCATGGATCACCGTCATCAGCAAGGGGCCGTAAGCCGCAAGCCCGATGGTGGCCACGCTCATCGTAAGGTTCATGATCTGGGCCGCGCCAATCGGCGTGCGTATATTGAACGGCTGGTGCGGCAAAAGCCGTGTCGCGGGCCTTCTTGCGTCAAGGCGCAAGAACAGCGCCAAGACCGCCAGGCCCGCAGCCAGCAACAAGACCGTGCGCGGGAATGACACGTCAATTCCGGCGCTGGCAATCAGCACCACGCCAAGGGCAAGCAGGGAAAGCCGGACAATTGGTGCATCTGGCGCGCTTTTGCGGTCCCGCGCCGGGTCCGGTATGCGGATGCGAAAGTTGATCCAGCCCGCAAGTGCCAGCCCCTGCGCCCCGAAGAAAACAAATCCCATATGCCAGGTGGAATGCTGCACGAACATGCCGCCGATCAACGGCCCAAGGAATGCCGAAGTGCCCCAAAGGACCGAGATGATGGCCATGACACGGGCGGTCAGACGCGGGGTGAACAGCGATGTGGTGGCGATGAAGGCCAGCGCTGAAAGCCCGCCACCGCCAAGCCCTTGCAACAGCCGCCCGGCCAGAAACCCCGCCATGGAAGATGAGGCCGCACTCGTCAGACATCCAATGGCAAATGTCAGCGCCGCAAGCGTCATCGGGCGCCGCAACCCCATGCGCAGCACCAATATCGCCCCCATGGCCCCCGCAACAATCGAGCCGATTTCATAAAGTGCAATCGTCCAGGCCACATAGGGCGCGCCGCCAATTTCCGCGACGATACTGGGCATCATCGTGGCCACAATCAGCGCGTCAGCCGCATGAAGCCAGATGCCAAGGCAGACAAGGATCAACGGCGAGGCGCATTCCCTGTTAAGAACTTCGCCCCAGCCAACCCGGGCGTCTTGCGAAATATCTGTCATGCCCATATCCAATCTGGCCCATATCCAATCTGGCCCATATCCAATCGGGCCCATATCCAATCTAAATCTTCCGGCGGATATGAGCTTGTAATTTCTCAACTTAACTTGAGGTCAAGCGAAAATATTCCGGCCATGGCGTGCGACCAAAGGCGCACCACGTCTATCGCCCGGCGTCTTTATCGCCTGAAACCGTCAGACCCGTTCGCCGCCCAGCGAATTGGTTTCGCTGTTGGTGACGCGGACGCGCACGATATCGCCGGGTTTGGCATTGGGGTCGGTGACGTGGACCGCGTGGAGATATTCGGATTTGCCGACCATCTGCCCCGCCATACGCCCCGGTTTTTCATAAAGCACCGAAACCTCGCGGCCCACCATGCCTTCCTGGGCGGCGCGCTGCTGGGTTGTCAGCAGGGCCTGCAACTCTTGCAGGCGCGCATCGGCGATGGCGGGTTCAACCGGCGCGCGCTCTGCCGCCGGGGTGCCGGGGCGGGCGGAATATTTGAAACTATAGGCCATGCCGTAGTTGACCGCGCGCACAAGATCCATGGTGGCGGCAAAATCGGCATCGGTTTCCCCCGGAAAGCCCACGATGAAATCGCCCGAGATCAGCATATCGGGACGCGCGGCGCGGATCCGTTCCAGCAGCCGCAGATAGGTTTCGGCAGTATGACGCCGGTTCATCGCCTTCAGGATCCGGTCAGACCCGGATTGCACCGGCAGATGCAGATAGGGCATCAGTTTAGGCTCGTCGCCATGGGCTGCGATCAGATCATCTTCCATGTCATTGGGATGCGAGGTGGTGTAGCGCAGCCGTTCCAGCCCGTCGATCCTGGCCAAGGCCCGCAAAAGCCGCGCAAGGCCCCAATCGCCCCCCTCGCCCACACCGTGATAGGCATTCACATTCTGGCCAAGCAGGGTGATTTCGCGCACGCCCTTCTGCGCAAGCTTGCGTGCCTCGGCCAAGATACGCTCTGCCGGGCGGCTGACTTCAGAGCCACGGGTATAGGGAACCACGCAAAACGCGCAAAACTTGTCGCAGCCCTCTTGCACCGTCAAAAAGGCGGCGGGCCGGGTGGTGGCAGACGGGCGATCCGGCAGATGGTCGAATTTATCTTCAACCGGAAATTCGGTATCGACGCTTTTTTGCCCCGCATCGGCGGCCCGGACCATGGCGGGCAAGCGGTGGTAGCTTTGCGGGCCGACGACAATATCCACCACCGGGGCGCGGCGCAAAATCTCATCCCCCTCGGCCTGGGCCACGCAGCCCGCAACGCCGATCTTAAGTGACGGGTTGGCGGTTTTAAGCGGGCGCAGCCGGCCAAGATCGGAGAACAGCTTTTCGGACGCCTTTTCGCGAATATGGCAGGTGTTCAACAGCACCATATCAGCATCTTCCGCGCGATCGGTGGCAACATAGCCCTCTGCCCCCATGGCCTCGGCCATGCGTTCGCTGTCATAGACATTCATCTGACAGCCATAGGTCTTGATGAAAAGCTTTTTGGGCGCAGACATGTTTGGCCTTTCCGGGCGCTGGATCCGGGTGATACCTAGCGCAAAGCGGCAGGGGGCCGCAATCCTATCCGCCGATTCAGTCAAGATCTAAACTGAGGGTTGCATTGCCGGGGCGCTTGGCCAAATCTGCAGGCAACAGGAAGGGGCCGGACCAAAGCCATGATCTATCCATCGCTGAGTGATTTTCTGGCCAGCAGCCGCGCCGTGCTTGGCGCGGATTCGGTTGCGGTGATCTTTGTTGAAGATGACACCGAAATTGCCTCAACCGTCGCACGCATGGCCACCTTGGGCTTTGCCGAGACGCTGATACTGGTGCCGCCGCAGATCAACCTGCCTGACGGCCTGCCGCAAAGCGCCCACCAGATCACCTATGATGTCTTGGCACCAGCCGCCCTGCCCAAGGCGATCAATGCGCTTATCGGGGCTGCATCCGAAAAGACCTGGTTTCACTATTGCTACAATGCCGAATATCTTTTCTTTCCGTTTTGCGAAGGGCGTCGGATTGGCGAGGTCATCGCCTTTCACACCGAGGAACGGCGCGATGCGATGCTGACCTATGTGGTCGATCTTTACGCCGCCGACCTGACCCGCAACCCCGATGCCGTCAGCCTTGAGACGGCAATGATCGACCGCTCGGGCTATTACGCAGAGCCGCGTTTTGATGCAGAAGGCACCAAGATGGAGCGGCAGTTTGAATATTTCGGGGGCATTCGCTGGCGATTTGAAGAACATATCCCCTGGACACGCCGGCGGATTGACCGGATTTCGCTGTTCCGGGCGCAAAAGGCGCTGCGGCTGGACGCTGAGCATCGCTTCAATATCGAGGAATACAATACCTATGCCTGCCCGTGGCACCACAATATCACGGCGGCCGTTGCCTCATTCCGAACCGCCAAGGCGTTAAGAACCAACCCCGGTTCAAAATGGGCGATCAACAGTTTCATGTGGCATGGATCGGTGCGGTTTGACTGGTCATCCGCGCAGCTGATGGATCTGGGGATTATGGAGCCGGGCCAGTGGTTTTGAACCGGCGGCCCGCCAATCAGCCGCGTCTTAGACGAATGACCACATCCACCCGTGTCACCTTGGCACCCTCGGGGGCGATTGGCAGTTGGAGTATATCCAGCTGGTCTTTGGGCGCATCGGTCAGTTCCGCGGTATCTTCCCAATAGAAATGCGGGTGGTCATCCAGCCTTGTATCGAAATAAGAGCGTGATCCATCAACCGTGATTTCGCTCATCAGCCCGGCATCGCAAAAGGCGCGCAAAGTGTTGTAGACCGTGGCCAGCGACACGGCCTCACCGGTGGCCTGTGCGGCCGCAAACAGCCCTTCAGCGGTCACGTGACGATCTTGCCCGTCGCCAACCAGAAGCCCGGCCAGCGCAACTCTTTGCCGGGTTGGCCGAAGCCCGGCCCCAGCAAGCCAATTCGCCCCACGGTCAGCGGCCATGTTGTTCATCGCATCCAATGCCATTCTCCCCGCCCCCATAT
>JBATTI010000688.1:0-2328 GCA_049670445.1 Albidovulum sp.
GCGATTGCACGATTGCCAAGGTCGCCTTGCGGATTTTGTTCATGGGCGACCAGAATGTTGCCCTTGCCGTGGCGCGCCGAATAGCTGACCAGCCGGTTGGCGGTGTTTTGGAAGGTTGCCCCCAGAACAAAGACATTGCCGCCCGCAATATCGGTGTTGTTGGAAATAGACAGAACGTTCAAACCTTTACCGCGCACAGCATGGCCTGCGGCATTGGCGGCTTCGCCAAAGACCGGGCCCAGAATGATGGCTGCCCCATCGTCTGCGGCGCGTGTGGCCATCTGGGCCGAAACGGCCGGGTCAGAGCCCGCATTATAGACCCGCAGGTCAATCTTCACACTGCCCGCAAGATCAGCAATTGCCAGCTCTGCCGCTTGTTTGAGGCTGCGCGCCAATGTGTCATCGCCAGCATTGCCACTGCCGCCGGGCAGCAATAGCGCAACGGCGACAGGCTTGCCGGGATCAAAGGCCGGGCCGCGATTTCCGGTGGCGACCGGATCGCAAGCCACCAGCAACATTGTCGCCAGTGCAAGTCCGGCATATTTCAACGCCTTGCGGGGGGTACTCAAAACAGACAACATAGCAAGATCCTCATCCGGAACGCGGGCATGACTTCGGCTCGAACTCTAAGCAATCCGCGGCGGGAAGTAAACGCATCAGCAAGGGCCAAAGTGATGAGCACGACCAGAGGTAAGCCAGCGCCAGGGCTCTATTTCATCTCGACCCCGATTGGGGCGGCGCGCGATATAACCTTGCGTGCGCTGGATCTTTTGACCGAGGGCGATGTGATTGCCGCCGAAGATACACGCACTTTGCGGCATTTGATGGATATTCACGGCGTCAGTATTGGGGATCGCCCGCTTTGGGCCTATCACGATCACAATGGCGCGCAGGTGCGCCCGCGCATCCTTGGCGCATTGGCGGAAGGCCGCTCAGTCGTCTATGCCTCCGAGGCCGGAACCCCGCTTGTCGCCGATCCGGGCTATCAGCTTGGCCGCGCGGTGATCGAGGCGGGCCATGCGGTGTTTGCAGCACCGGGGGCATCAGCGGTGCTTGCGGCGCTGACGGTTTCGGGGCTGGCGTCGGACCGGTTTATGTTCGCAGGCTTCGCACCCCCCACCGCAGCTGCACGCCGAACCTGGCTTACCGATATGGCGCGGCTGCCAGCAACGCTGATCTTGTACGAATCGCCCAAGCGTCTTCAGGCTTTGTTAACCGAAATGGCCGCATGTTTCGGGCCGGACCGGCAAGCGGTCGTGTGCCGCGAATTGACCAAGCGTTTCGAAGAGGTGACGCGCGGCACGATAGCCGAACTGAGCGCCGCTTATGACGCGCGCAGCGTCAAGGGTGAGATTGTGGTTCTGGTCGACCGGATGCGCGGCGAGGTTGCCGATGCAAAAACCGTTGAGGCGGCTGTGAAGGAGGCGTTATCATGCATGTCGGTCAAGGACGCAGCCGCGATGGTCGCCGAAGCGATGGGCCTGCCACGCCGCGAGATCTATCAGATCGCCCTGAAACTCGCGTCCGACAGCTAAAGGGGGCGGTTGCGCATCATGGCGGCCGTGTCGCCGAAGAACAGGTGGCGGCGTATTACCTGCGTTTGGGTTCTGTGGTTGCCGCGCAGCGCTGGCGGGGGCAGGCGGGCGAGATTGATCTGATCATGCGCGATGGGCCGCTTTTGATCTTCGTTGAGGTCAAACGCGCCCAAAGCTTCGCCATTGCTGCCGAACGGATTTCAAGCCAGCAGATGTCCCGGATCATGGCTGCGGCAAGCGAATTTGTGGCGCAAGAGCCCGGCGGACAAGATAGCGAGATGCGCTTTGATGCGGCACTTGTTGATGGCGCCGGCCAGATCGAAATTCGCGAGAATGTGGTTGGCTGGTGATCTGACCGATTGCATCCCCGTCGCGGCTGGGTCATCAATCGCACCTGTTGTTTAGCGCGGGAGACAGGCATGGCACTCAAAGTTGCACTCCAGATGGATCCGATCGGCCCGATCGACATTGCGGCGGATTCGACATTCCGCATAGCGCTGGAGGCCCAAGAGCGCGGGCATGAACTGTTTTACTATACGCCCGACAAGCTTGCCTACCGCGAGGGCCGGGTGATGGCGCGCGGCTGGCCGCTGACCTTGCGGCGCGAGAGGGGCAATCATTTCACCTTGGGACCCGAGGCCGAAGTCGATCTGGCCGATTGGGATGTGGTATGGCTGCGTCAGGACCCGCCCTTTGATATGGGGTATATAACCACCACCCATATTTTGGATATGATCCATCCCAAGACGCTGGTGGTGAATGATCCGTTCTGGGTTCGGAATTACCCTGAGAA
>JBATTI010000689.1:0-8909 GCA_049670445.1 Albidovulum sp.
TATTGCACCACCACACGATCTGCGGTTTCCGCCACCACGCCCATGTCATGGGTGATCATGATCAGCCCCATCCCATGTTCTTGCTGAAGGTCGACCAACAGATCAAGGATCTGCTTTTGAATGGTCACATCCAGCGCTGTTGTCGGCTCATCCGCGATCAGCAGTTTTGGATTGCACGCAATCGCCATGGCGATCATCACGCGCTGGCATTGGCCGCCGGACATCTGATGCGGGTAGGCTGACAGGCGCGCTTCGGGGTCGGGGATGCCGACCTGGGCAAAAAGTTCGACCGAGCGCGCCTTGGCCTCGGCCTTGGACATGCCCAGATGGGTGCGCAAAACCTCGGCCATCTGAAAGCCTACGGTGAAGCATGGGTTGAGACTGGCGATCGGTTCTTGAAAGATCATCGAGATATCGCGCCCGATGACGCTGCGTTTTTCGGCCGCATCCATGCCCAGAAGATCGCGCCCGTCATATTGCATCATATCGGCGGTGATCGTGGCGGAGGGCGGCAAAAGCCCCATCACCGCCAGCATCGACACCGATTTGCCAGACCCGCTTTCGCCGACAATCGCCAACACTTCGCGCGGGGCCACGGTAATATCGACGCCGTCCACCGCCTTGAACGGGCCTTTGGCGGTGTCAAAACTGACGGTCAGGTTCTTGATCTCCAATAGCTTTGACATGGCTCAGCTCCGCTTCAGTTTGGGGTCAAGCGCGTCACGCAGACCGTCGCCCATCAGATTGATCGCCAGAACCGTGATCAGGATCGCCAGTCCGGGGAAGGTCACCACCCACCATGCGCGCAAGATAAACTCGCGTGCTTCGGCCAGCATCGTGCCCCATTCGGGGGTGGGGGGCTGCGCACCCATGCCCAAAAAGCCAAGGGCGGCCGCATCCAAAATGGCGTTTGAGAAAGACAGCGTGCCTTGAACGATCAGCGGCGCAAGGCAATTGGGCAGGATGGTGCGAAACATCAGCCGCAGCTTGCCCGCACCGGCCACCCGGGATGCCATCACATATTCCTTGGGCAGCTCGCTCATCACCGCACCACGCGTGAGGCGCGCGAAATGCGGCTGCAAGACAAGGGCGATGGCGATCATCGCATTCATCAGCCCCGGCCCAAGCACCGCCACCAACACCAGCGCCAGCAACAGCGACGGAAAGGCCAAGATCACATCCATCACCCGCATGATCACCGTATCGACCCAGCCGCCGAAGAACCCCGCAACCAGCCCCACGATAATTCCGCCGGTAAGGGCGATGGTCACCACCATCAGCCCGATAAACAGCGAAAACCGTGCGCCATAAATCAGCCGCGACAGCATATCGCGCCCGACGGCATCGGTGCCCAAAAAGAACTCGGGCCTGCCGCCTTCCGCCCAGCGTGGCGGCACCAGGAATGCATCGCGGATCTGCTGGGTCGGATCATGCGGGGCGATAAGCGGCGCGAAGATCGCGACCAGCACCAGCGCCACAAACACCCAAAGCCCGACCAGTGCCCCGCGGTTTTCGCGGAAATAATGCCAAAACTCGGCAAATGCGGCGCGGGCTCCGACGGCGGCAGCGGGTTCGATTTCGGTTGTCGTTGTCATGGCCACCCTCACTGATGCCGAATGCGTGGATTGATCAGCCCGTAGAGGAGATCAACGATCAGGTTCACCACCATGACCATCGCCGCAATCATCAACAGCCCCCCCTGAACCGCCGGATAATCGCGGCGCGAAATGCTGTCGACCATCGCCTTGCCGATGCCCGGCCAGGAAAAGATCGTTTCGGTCAGGATCGCACCGCCCAAAAGCGTGCCGACTTGCAGGCCGATTGTCGTGACCACCGGGATAAGGGCGTTGCGCAAGGCATGAAGCCCCACAACCCGAAAGGGCGACATGCCCTTGGCGCGCGCGGTGCGCACGTAATCTTCGCCCAACACCTCCAGCATCGCCGACCGCGCCTGACGCGCGATCACCGCCATCGGGATCGTTGCAAGAACGATTGTCGGCAGGATCAGATGGCTGAGGGCCGAGGAAAACGCGCCCTTTTGCCCTGACAACACGCTGTCGATCAGCATAAAGCCGGTGACTTTGGGGAAGTAGTAAAGCAAGGATATGCGCCCCGATACCGGGGTCCAGCCCAAAATGCCCGAAAACAGGATGATCAGCAAAAGCCCCCACCAGAAAATCGGCATCGAATAGCCGATCAAAGCCGTGCTCATGCTGATCTGATCGAACCATGATCCACGGCGGATGGCGGCGAACATGCCCAAGGGCAGGCCGATCAGCGTCGCCAGCAAGATGGCGCAAAGACCAAGTTCAACCGTTGCCGGGAACAGGGTCATGAATTCCGTCAAGACGGGTTTTTTGGTGACCAGCGAAATTCCGAAATCGCCGTGCATCAACCGGGCCAAAAAGTCGAAATACTGCTGCCAAAGCGGACGGTCAAAGCCAAGCTGGTGCAGCAAGGCCTGATAGCGTTCTGGCGACAGCCCGCGTTCGCCCGCCATGAGCAAGACCGGATCGCCGGGCAGCACCCGCACAAAGCCAAAAGCAACGATGGTGATGCCGATGAAGGTCGGCACCAGATAGGCAAGTTTGCCCAGAAGAAATCGGATCATCTACCCACCCCAATGGCAGGGCGCGCCAGAAAATCCGGCGCGCCCGTTGGTGTTTTCGAAGGTTACTCAGCGATATCCACGCCGTCGAAACGGTGCGAGCCAAGCGGATCCATGACATAGCCGGTCACGGATTTTGCCATTGGCACGAAGACCGTCGAATGGTCCAGCGTCGCCCAGGGCGCTTGCTCTTTGAAGATCACCTGAGCTTCTTCATAAAGCTTGGTACGCTCTGCGATATCAGAGGTGACTTTGGCTTTTTGCAGAAGATCGTCGAAGGGCTTGTAGCACCAATGCGCACGGTTCGAACCGCCGTCACCGGCACCCGCACAGCCCAAAAGCACACCCATGAAGTTGTCCGGATCGCCGTTGTCACCGGTCCAGCCAAGGATGACGGCGCCGTCGCGGTTCAGCTCGGTCGATTTCTTGAGGTATTCACCCCATTCATACGACACGATTTCAACCGCAACACCGATCTTGGAGAAGTCTTCCTGGATAAGTTCGGCGGTACGGCGCGCATTTGGCATATAGGGGCGCTGTACCGGCATCGCCCAGACCTTCATCGACAGATCAGAGACGCCTGCATCAGCCAGCATCTGCTTGGCCGCTTCGGGATCATAGCCATCGTCTTCGACCGCATCGTTGTAAGACCACATGGTTGGCGGGATCGGGTTCTTGGCGATCTGGCCGGTGCCTTGGAAGACAGCGTCGATGATGGCTTGTTTGTTGATCGCCATGTTCAGCGCTTTACGCACCTCTGGCTGATCAAAGGGCGCCATCGAGGTGTTATAGGCCAGATAGGCCACGTTCAGGCCCGCTTGTTCCATCACCGTCCGGTTCGGATCTGCTTGCAGGGCTGCGATATCGGCCGGGGCCGGATAAGGCATAACGTGGCATTCGCCCGCGTTCAGCTTTTGCACACGCACGGCTGCATCCGGGGTGATGGCAAAGATCAGATCGTCAAGCGCTTGCTTGCCAGCCCAGTAATCGGGATGGGCCTTATAGCGGATGACCGCATCTTTTTCATAAGCGACAAACTGGAACGGGCCAGTGCCGATCGGCGCTTGGTTCAGATCGGAAAGTGTTCCAGCCGCTGCCAGCGTGTCGGCATATTCTTTTGACACGATGGATGCGAAATCCATGCCAAGGTTGGCCAGGAACGGGGCTTCGGGGCGCGAAAGCACGAATTTGACCGTGTAGTCATCAACCTTCGTCACTTCGGAGATGACGACGTTCATCTCCATCCCGTCGAAATATTCGTAAGTGACGCCTTCGATATAACCATGCCATGGATCGTCGGCATTGCCTTGGCGGTTGAACGAAAACACCACGTCATCGGCGTTGAAATCGCGGCTGGGGGTGAAATAGTCGGTGGAGTGGAATTTAACGCCCTGACGCAAGTGGAAGGTATATTCCATACCATCTTCAGAAACTTCCCAGCTTTCGGCCAAAGCCGGGACCACATTTGTGGTGCCAGGGGCAAATTCGACCAAGCGGTTATAGATAGTCTTGGAGGCGGCATCGAAGGTGGTGCCTGCGGTATAGGGCGCGGGGTCGAAACCTTCGGGCGATCCTTCTGAACAGTAAACCAGCGCCTTGGCCGAAGCCGCGCCGCCAAGCAAGCCGGCCATCACAAGGCCTGTTGCCAATCGGGTGAAATTCTTCATTTCCCTGTTTCCTTTTTTGGGTTGGACGGTCAGATCCGGCCGCGTAGGGCCGTATCGATTCCCGGGCCGCGCGATGCTGCGCGGACGGGGGAATGGGGCGCGGGCGATCATGTGCAGATCACCGGATGACGCGGCATTTCCGACAGCACTTCGGGGCCATCGGGGCGCAAGAACACCACCTCTTCAAGGCGCAAGCCAAATGCGCCCGCAAGGTAAATGCCGGGTTCAATCGTGAATACATTGCCGGGGCGCAGCGGTTTGGTTGCCGTGGCGGTGATATAAGGTTCTTCGTGAATGTCGATGCCAAGGCCGTGGCCGGTTCGGTGCTGGAACATGGCGCCGTAACCGGCGGTCGAAATCACCGAGCGGGCGGCATTATCGACCGCATGTGCGGGCGCGCCCGGCTGGGCGGCCATGAGGGCGGCCACAACGGCGCATTCAACTATTTCGGCGACCTTGAGGAACTCGGCGGAAGGTGTTCCGAACCAACCGACGCGGGTCATGTCAGACGGATAGCCCATGTGCCGCGCACCCGCATCAATCAGCACTGCGGTATCGCGGGTAAGCGGCGTGTTGCCGGTGTGGTGATGCGGGAAAGCGCCATTGCCACCAAAACACACCGAAGTGAATTCGGTTGTCGCCCCCGCTTGCGCGTAAACGGCGGCGATTACCTCGGCCACTTCAGCCTCGGTTATGCCTTCGCGCAGGGCGGCAAAGCCTGCCGCGACGGCGCGGTCGTTCAAGACGGCACTTGCCTTCAATCTGCGGTATTCATCTTCGCTTTTCTCGGCCCGCAATGCGCCGACGGTTGCCCCCAGAAACTGCCGCTTTGCGCCCGGCAAGGCATCAAGCACCAGCAAGGCAAAATCAGCGCGCATGGATTCGTCAAGCGACAGGCTGACCGCATCGGCATTGACCCCGGTCTTGGCCAACAGATCAGCCAGCGCTGCCCTTGGGCCTTCTTCATCGCTCCAGCAGTGAAAGGGCAGATCGGTATGTTGACGCACCGAGGCGGCGTTTAGCCCCGGGATAAGCAAGCCCGCATAGCTTTGGCTGACAAAAAGCAAGACCGGGCGTTCATCCCCATGCGGGTTCAGCCCGGCAAGCCAGCGCATATGGCTGGTCGGCCCCAGCACGGTCAGATCGACCCTGGCGGCAGCCATGCGTTCGCGCAGTGCCGTGATGCGTTGTGTGGCAATCCCCGTCATTCGGCGTCCACCTTGGCCGCTATGTCACGCCCGTTCGCGGGCGGCGTCAAAGCCGCGTGCCCCGGTGTATGAAAGAGCTTCAGCGTACCCGACCACAACAACCGCGCAGGCTTGTCGGTGCCGTTGCTATAGGTATGCGGATGGCTGCCCTGATAATGGATGCTGTCGCCAGCGGTCAGATGAAAGGCATTGCCATCGACCGTCTGGGTGATCGCGCCATCCAGCACATAGATAATCTCTTCGCCCTCATGGGTGAAGGTTTCCGACTGAAACCCGGCGGGCACATGGATGATGAAGGATGACAGCTCATTCCCCGGCACTTCGGTGCTAAGGCGCTCGTAACGCAGCTCTGAGCCGTTGATTGAAAATTGCGCGCGCTGGCTGGCGCGGGTCATGGCATCCGCCGGTTTTGGGGTGACGATGAAATAATCAATGCCAACCCCAAGCGCCTGTGCCACCTGCGCCAGGGTGCCCAAAGTCGGGCTGGCGTTGTTGCGTTCAAGCTGGCTGAGATAGCTGTATGAGATGCCCGATTTCTCACCAAGCTGCTGCAACGTCAGCGCAAGTTGCCGCCGTCTTTTACGGATCATCGCGCCGATTTTGGCGGATGTATTACTCGTATTATCTTTCATTACTGAGTCGTTCCCTCCCCTGGAACAATTCCTTGAAGCTACACAACAAAAAATTGTTCCGATAGAGAAATAAATTTTTCCTCGGAAGAAAGTCAGCCCGCGTCGTTGTGCAAGAATTTGATAAAAAACGAAAAAGGCCCCGGTCAGGGGGCCTAGGTAGCGTCAAAAAAACTTTGAACGGGTCTAGCCCCAGTCAAGCACGACCTTGCCGCTTTGGCCCGAACGCATCGCGTCAAAGCCCTGTTCGAACGCATCGACGCCAAAGCGGTGGGTGATGACCGCACGTATATCAAGACCGTTTTCCAGCATGGCGATCATCTTGTACCAGGTTTCGAAAATCTCGCGCCCGTATACGCCTTTGATGGTAATCGCCTTGAAGACGATGCGGCTCCAATCGACCGGGCTTTTGCCGGGTGGAATGCCCAGCATGGCGATGCGGCCCCCCATCACAAGGTTTTCGACCATCTGGTCAAGGGCGGCCTGACTGCCCGACATTTCCATACCGATGTCGAAACCTTCCTTCATCTTCAAAGCCCCGGCAACCGCGCGCAGATCTTCCTTGGCCACATTGACCGGCACCACATCGGCGACCTGTGCTGCAAGGTCCAGCCGGTCCTGGTTGATATCGGTGATCACCACATGGCGCGCGCCGACATGGCGGGCCACGGCGGCGGCCATGATGCCGATGGGCCCGGCACCGGTGATCAGCACATCTTCGCCCACCAGATCGAAAGACAAAGCGGTGTGAACGGCATTGCCCAAAGGATCAAGGATCGCGCCGATTTCATCATCAATCGCATCGGGCAGGGGCACGACATTGAAGGCGGGCAGGCGCAGATATTGCGCGAATGCACCGGGTTCATTCACCCCGATGCCGCGGGTCGCGGGGTCAAGGTGGAACTTTCCGGCCCGGCTTTGCCGGCTTTGCTTGCCAATCAGATGGCCCTCGCCCGAACAGCGCTGACCGATGGTCAGCCCCTCGACATGGCGGCCGATCTCGACAATCTCGCCGGCGAATTCATGACCGGTGATCAAGGGCACCGGCACGGTCCTTGCCGCCCAGTCATCCCAGTTCCAGATATGAATATCGGTGCCGCAAATCCCGGTCTTGCGAATGCGGATCAGCACGTCATCCGGCCCGATCTCGGGCACCGGGCGGTTTTCCATCCAAAGCCCGACCTCGGGTTTCGCCTTCACCAGTGCCGTCATCATATTGGTCATTTGAGCGCTTCCTTCTCGAAGACAAGCCAGGTCCAGGTTACACCGGCCGTGATGTTCTGGGGCTGATGCGATGGTGCTGCCCTCTGCCGCAAAAGCGTCAGTCCGGCCTGCCGGGCGCGCGCATCCTCGCTGCCCGGATCAAGCGCGTGGATCGGCTGCCCCTTGGGCAGGGGGCCATGCCGCAGCGACAGGATCAGCCGCCCCGCCGGAGCCAGAAGGCCCGCCAGCCGCGCCAAGGCTGCGGTCCGCTGCGTATCGGTCAGGTGATGCCAGACCGCATTTGCAAGGATCACGCCGAAAGGGCCATTGATGCCATCAAGGTGGGGAAGCCGCGCGTCGTGGATCGTTGCATCCGGCACCCGCGATGCGATGCTGGCGCGGAACTCTGCCACCGGCTCGGCCGCCGTAACCTGACAGCCCCGCGCCGCGAACCATGCGGCGTCGCGCCCGCTGCCCGCACCGATATCCAGCACGCTTGGCTGACGCGGCAAAAGATCGGCGACCGGCCCTAAAACCTCCTCCGTCGCCACCGCATCATAACGCGGCAAAAGTGCTTTGGCATGCGCCGCGTAGATGGCAATGGCAGGATCGCGCGGATCGGACGGCATCAGATCGCCCCCACTGCCTTGCCCGCATCCGTGAAAGCGGCAAGCGCGCGATCCAGATCGGCCCGGCTCAGGCGTGCATTCATCTGGGTGCGGATGCGCGCCTTGCCTTTGGGGACGACCGGAAAGAAGAAACCCGCAACAAAGACGCCGCGTTCAAAAAGCGCGGTTGCCATGCGCTGCGACAAGGCCGCATCGCCCAGCATGACCGGAATGATCGGATGTTCACCCGGCAGCAAAGTGAAGCCCGCCGTTTGCAGCCCCGCGCGCCAATAGCGGGCATTATCAAACAGTTGGGCGCGCAAATCATCGGCCGCCTCGACAATATCAAGGGCGGCAAGACCGGCGGCGACCACCGCGGGCGGCAGCGCGTTTGAGAAAAGATAAGGCCGCGCACGTTGGCGCAAAAGGTCGATCACCGGTTGCGGCCCGGCGATATAGCCGCCCAGAGCCCCGCCCAACGCCTTGCCCAATGTGCCGGTCAGAATATCGACCTCAACCCCGGCATGGGCGGGCGTGCCGCGCCCCTCCGGCCCCATGAACCCCGTCGCATGGCAATCGTCGACCATGGTCAGGGCGCCGTATTTCCCGGCCAAAGCCACAATCTCGGGAAGTTTCGCCAGATAGCCGTCCATCGAAAAGACGCCGTCCGTGGCGATCATGATGAACCGTGCCCCATCCCCGCGCGCCGCCTGCAACTGCACCTCCAGATCACCCATGTCGGAATTGGCGTAGCGGTAGCGTTTCGCCTTGCAGAGTCGGATGCCGTCGATGATCGACGCATGGTTGAGTGCGTCCGAGATGACCGCATCCTCGGGCCCCAGAAGCGGCTCGAACAGTCCGCCATTGGCGTCGAAACAGGCGGCGAACAGGATCGCATCGTCCTTGTTCAGGAACTGTGCGATCCGCGCCTCCAGCTCCCGGTGCAGGTCCTGCGTGCCGCAGATGAAGCGGACCGAGGCCATGCC
>JBATTI010000690.1:0-2174 GCA_049670445.1 Albidovulum sp.
CACCATGGTCTGGATGAGATCTGGAAGGAAGAATATGCCAAGGTCGGCGTCAAGCATATCTCTGCCGGAAGCTGGGATCCTTGCCACTTCTCGATGAAAGATCCGGTCACCTCGCTGGCCGATCTGCACGGCAAGCGGGTCTTTACCTTCCCGACCGCCGGCCGCTTCTTGGCGCAGTTCGGCGTGGTGCCCGTTACCCTGCCTTGGGAAGATATCGAAATCGCCCTGCAAACCGGCGAGTTGGACGGCGTTGCATGGTCGGGCATCACCGAGGTTTACACCGCCTCTTGGGCCAAGCTTGCCCCGCACTTCCTGACCAACAATATCTCGGGCGCATGGATCGGGCATTTCTTCGCCAATATGGAGCGTTGGGACGCGGTGCCGCCACATCTGCAGGAACTGATGCGGGTGTGCTTTGAGCAATCCCATTACTACCGCCAGCACTGGTACTGGGCCGGCGAGGCCAAGCTTCGGGTTGAGGGTGCGGATACCAAGCTTACCTCAATCCCGGATGCCGAATGGGCCCAGGTCGAAGAGGCCGCCGCCAAGTTCTGGGAAGAGATTGCGGCCGAGTCGGAAACCAAGGCCAAGATTGTCGGCATCTTCAAGAACTATAACGAGCTGATGCACAAAGCCGGACGGCCCTATCGCAACGTTTGATCAAATGTTATGAAATGGCGGGGCGGGCAGATTCGCCCGCCCCGCAACAGTCCCGAACCAACCTTGCAAGCAGGAGTGGCTGAATGCCCGGAAATCTGACATTCGACGCATTGAAAAAAGCCGTGGCATCCGGCGAGATTGACACGGTTCTGGTCGCGGCCATCGACATGCAGGGCCGCCTGATGGGCAAGCGTTTTCATGCCGCTTTCTTCGTTGATGGCGGCTGGGAAGAGACGCATTGCTGCAACTATCTTCTGGCCGTCGATATGGAGATGACCACGGTTCCGGGCTACAAATCCTCGAACTGGGCCTCGGGTTACGGCGATTACGTCATGAAGCCCGATCTTGCGACCCTGCGCCATGTGCCCTGGCTGCCTGCCACCGCATTGGTGTTTTGCGATTTGCTTGATCACCATACCCATAAGGACATCCCGCAATCGCCGCGCGGTATTCTCAAACGTCAGGTCGCGCGCGCCCGTGCGATGGGGCTTGAACCGATCATGGCGACCGAGCTTGAATTCTATCTGTTTGAAAACAGCTACGAATCCTTGCGTGACAGCAATTTTGCCGGGCTAAAGCCGGTCAGCGGCTATAATGAGGATTACCATATCTTCCAGACCACCAAGGAAGAAGATGTGATGCGCGCCGTCCGCAACGGGCTTTATGGCGCGGGCATCCCGATTGAAGGGTCCAAGGGCGAGGCCGACGCGGGCCAGGAAGAAATAAACTACCGCTATTCCGACGCACTGGATACGGCCGACAATCACACCATTGCCAAGCACGGCATCAAGGAAATCGCCTGGACCAAGGGCAAGTCGGTCACCTTCATGGCCAAATACGACCACCGCAAGGCCGGGTCATCCAGCCATGTCCACCAATCCTTGTGGACCAAGGACGGCAAGCCTGCCTTCGCCGACAAGAGCGATGCGCATGGCATGTCCGATCTGATGAAACATTACGTCGCCGGGCAATTGGCCCATGCGCGCGATATCACCGCGTTTCTGGCACCCTATGTGAACAGCTACAAGCGTTTCACCGTGGGCATGTTTGCCCCCACCAAGGCGGTCTGGTCCGCCGATAACCGCACCGCCGGATTCCGGGTTTGCGGGGCTGGCACCAAGGCCGTGCGGGTTGAATGCCGCATACCGGGATCGGATGTGAACCCCTATCTTGCCTGTGCGGCCCTGCTTGCCGCAGGTCTGGACGGGATCGAGCAAAAGCTGCCGCTGGAGCCGGAGATGAAGGGCGATATGTATCATGCGGGCGATGTGCGCGAGATACCCCATAACCTGCGCGAGGCGGCAGAGCTGCTGAACGGCTCCAAAATGCTGCGCGCGGCCTTTGGCGATGACGTGGTCGATCACTACCACCATGCCTGCCAGTGGGAGATTTCGGAAACCGACCGTGTGGTGACAGATTTTGAGATCCAGCATCTTCTGGAACGGGCGTGATTTAGCGCGCGATTTTGGGGCGGGCCTTACCCCGCCCTGCGGCAATCGGTGGGACCAATGGCC